>DAIEHU010000241.1 GCA_027353395.1 Desulfobacteraceae bacterium | reverse complement strand
TGTTCCGGCTGGCCGGTCTGAATGGACAACCATTTCAGGAAATCCGTTTTTTTTGAGTCCTTGATGCGCGGGTGTTTTTTGGCGTCTTTTCCGGATTCCCAGAGACCCGTCAGGAAGGGTTTAAAAAGGTCCACGGGAATGGGTGCAAACGCTTCCGGCAGCCCGAGGGCCTGCCTTGCCCACAGGGTCATCAGCAGGTTCTGGCAGGTCACCAGTCTGCCTTTGGGAAAAGCATCGGCGTTGATGGTCATTTTTGACAGCAACGCATCGCAGGCCATGGCTTCTTTTAAAGCATCCCGGACCAGCCGGATGTCTGACAGGGTTTCAAATTCCCGGTAGAGAACGCCACCCGTATAGTTGTTGTAAAATTTGGGGCGCGGGATGAGGAGTCCGCCGACCACCCCCGTGAGCTGTTCTCCCCAGAAATTCAGGGGAAGATGGCTTTGGGCGTACCATGCTTTTTTTTCCCAGTTTTTGGCCTGGACCCGGAGATCCGCCACCAGCCCGTATCCGGCCCGGAACAGGTCGATGAGGGGATAGGTTTTGATGGCTTGCACGGGTTGATGGTGTTTGTCCGCCGGATTTTCCTGTGATAATCTTTCGAGCCCGATGCTGATGTATCCGCAGGCTTTTTTCACAATGACTTCCAGATCCTGCCGGTTCCGGACCGGCTGACCGTCCGCGGCGATGAGCTGATTGCAGACGCCCGCGAATTCCACCTGAAGCTGGTGGAGGATATCGTCAACCTTTATCTGGCTTAATGCCTGGCTGAAAACGCTCGCCCCGTCCATGAGGGAGGCATGATGGATGGGAACGGGAACGATGCTGTCCGGCGTCTTGTGGGACAGGATTTTCTTGTCCCTTTTTCTCAACTGGTCCGGGCGGATCGGCTGGTACACGCCCACGGCTTCATGAAAGGGCAGAAACCCTTTTTCAGCCAGCCGGACATTTCTCAACCGGTAGGCCTCTTCTTCGCTTTCCGCCGGAATCACCTGGGCGGCCCGGAACAGGGTCTGCTGGAAAAGCACATGGTCCTGCTCTGCCAGAAGGTCCAGCATACGGGACAGGAATTCCTTCTGCTTCTGTTTGACGCCCGGCGGGGCCGGCCGGTCATCATCTTCATCTGGCAGACGGACATAGAAGATATCGTCATAGGTCATATAGCCGTCGTCAAAATCCGACGGGTCCTGGTCGTGTTCACGCACCATTACCTCAATGGTGTTAAATAAATAATATTCAATGAGTTCTGGATGTTCAACCATCGCCCAATCCACGAACCGCTGGGGGGCGGAGGTGAGCAGCAGGTTGAGCCACTCGGTGAGGGCCTGAAAATCGATCCGGTCTTTGGTCCAGCTCTCCACATCCAGCATATATTCCCACTGACGGCTTGACGCCAGCGCAATGATGTCCATCGAATCCTCCGGCCCGATGTCATGAATCAGAAAAAACAGGTCTTCTTCGGCAAAGGAGTGAACGAGCGCAAGGGGCTGGGGATGCTCCAGGACGGCGTCAAGGGCCTGCCGGGCCGGAAGCGCCAGTATCCGTTTCCGGTCCTGATAGAGGTTGTCCACGCGCTTTAAATGGTGCTGCCGCTGGGTGATGTCGTCGGAAGTATTCATATGTCCGGTGTTTTATTGAGGGATTTTGGTTAACGTTTCCGTTATGTTAGCATGGTTTCGCATGTTTTCAATCTTTTTTCGCCAACGCGTTTGTGCGGACGCTGAACACGGATGATTTCGTTAAAATCAGCAGGCCCGGAATCGCCATCAGGGCGCAGAAGATAAAAAACATCTCCCATCCTAAAAATTTGACGGCATAGCCGGTGGGAGCGGAAGCGATGACCCGTGGAATTCCCATAAGGCTGCTGAGGAGCGCATACTGGGTCGCGGTAAATCGCCGGTCGGTCATGGTGGCCATAAACGCCACAAAGGCGGCGGTGCCCATGCCGGTTGCCAGATTTTCAAACGCGATGACCCCGGCCAGGGCCGGAATGCTGTGCCCGGCATGGACTAGCAGGGCAAAACTCGCGGTTGAAAATACCTGAAGGACGCCGAACACCCACAGGCTGGCGTAAATGCCGATCCTCAAGGTCGTCAGCCCCCCGAGCAACGCCCCGGCGAGGGTGGCCCAGAACCCGAAAACTTTGACCACCACGCCGATTTCTGAAGTGGAAAACCCCATATCCAGGTAAAACGGCGTGGCCATGGCCGTGGCCATGGCGTCGCCGATTTTATAGAGCAGGATAAACGCCAGAACCCATAGCGCGCTCTTGCGGCTGAAATATTCCACGAGCGGATCCACCACCGCGGCCTTCATGCTTTTCGGCGGCGTGCCGTATATTTTGGGCTCCGGCGCAAACAGGGTGGTGAGGACGCCGGGAACCAGACAGCAGGCCATGAGCAGATAAACCATGGAAAAAGGCAGATAGTCCGCCAGAATCAGCCCGCCGCCGCCGGATAGGAGCATTCCCAGCCGGTAGCCGTTGATATAAAGGGAAGAGGCGAACCCCAACTCGGTGTCCGGAATATCTTCCCGGCGGTAAGCATCCACCACGATATCCTGGGATGCGCTGAAAAAAGCCACCAGAAGCGCGGCGCATGCCACCCTGAACGGATGACTGGCCGGATCGGTCAGGCCCAGACCAACGATGGACAGCATCAATAATGTTTGCGCGATGATCAGCCAGCCCCGGCGGCGTCCGAAAACCGGGATCACATACCGGTCCAGAACCGGCGCCCACACAAACTTTAAGGTATAGGGCAGGCCCGCCAGGGTCATGAGTCCGATAACGGCGAGATCCACTCCTTCGACTTTCATCCATGCCTGAAGAATCGTGAGGGTCAACATCAGGGGAAGTCCGCAGGAAAACCCCATGAGCAGGGCCACCAGCATCCGGGCGCTGAAGACAATTTTCAAGGTTTTGAATTTTTTCTCTTTCGGCACAATGTTCCCGGAAGCACGATAAGGTTAACGGGGATAGGCATCCACAATAATTTCATCCAGCGGCCGCTTGGGGACATGGTGAACCCCGTTTTCATCCCGCCAATACCGGATGCTGCCGTCACAATCGGCGGTGGATTCAAGCACGATGGTTTCCGCTGGCTCTCCCAGGGCGATGACCAGCTCGATCTTGAAATGCGGGGGGATGGACAATGCCTCCCGCAGACGATCCTTATTGATGGCGCCGATAAAGCATCCGGCCAGCCCTTTTTCGGTCGCGCCCAGCAGAATGCTTTGTCCGGCTATGCCGTGATCGCACCAGTAGTCATTGCTGACGCGGGTGTCCACCAGAATAATGATATAGCCCGCAGGCCGCTCACCAATGGCGGGCCCGGCCCAGTCCTTGAGGTAGGCGGCCCAGGCAAGGCAGGGAAATATTTTTTCATTGGTTGCGGGATCGGTGGACAGAATGTATTTTAGCGGCTGGCGGTTGGCGGCGGATGCGGACAGCCTACCCAGGTCCACCAGGGATTTCAGGGTTTCCGGGGAAATGGCACGGTTTTCATGAAATCGCCGGCAGCTTCGGGTCTGAATGACAAGGTCTTTGATCATGGCGGATGATTACTCCTTGCAGGGAAATTTTTCGACAACCGGCATTTGCAGGTCGATCCATTTGATGATCTTTTCAAATTCAGCCCTGAATTCCCTTAATGCCTTGCCGCGATGGCTCGCGTGACTTTTTTCTTCCATACCGAGCTGGGCGAAGGTTTTGCCGAAGGCCGGGAAAAAAAACAGGGGGTCATAGCCGAATCCGTTGAAACCCTGGGGTTTGTCAAGAATGATGCCGTCGCAGGAGCCCTCATAGGTCAATGCCGCGCCCGTGGGAACCGCCAGGGAAATGACGCATTTAAAGGATGCATTCCGGTTTTTTTCGCCTTTCAGATTTTCAAGAAGCAGGGCGCAGTTCTCCTGGTCCGTGGCGTTTTCACCCGCGTACCGCGCGGAAAGAACGCCGGGCGCGCCGTCCAGTGCTTCCACGCACAGGCCGGAGTCATCGGCAAGGGCCGGAACCCCCAGCACCCGCGCCGTGAAGCTAGATTTTTTATAGGCGTTTTCGTCAAAGGTTTCGCCGTCTTCCTCCACTTCCGGAATAGGGCCGAAATCATCCAGATTTTTGATGGTGATGGGGAAATCCTTGAGAAGATCGCGTATCTCTTTTGTTTTGTTCCGGTTCCGCGTAGCGATGACCAGTATAAGCGGTGTGTCCATAGGGTTGTCACTTTCAGATTTTAAAATTTTTACAGGGCTGCCGGGTGCCGATTCCAAAAAATTAAAAAGCGGGCAATCGCGCCTTCCAGCGTTTGGCTTTTTATAACGAATGCATGTGGCGTTGTAAAGGAATTGAAAAAAAGAAGGGGAAAATATGCAGAAGCCCTGAAGGCCCGCTGAACCAACCGTGCCTTTAGGAAAATTGAAGCGTGTCGAGGAGTTACATCAATATGTCTTAAAAGAATCAGGAAAGTTTGGTGGGGGCTCTCAGAAACCGGTTCCTTTTTTGACCTTCTTCCCGCCGGTGATAC
>DAIEHU010000240.1 GCA_027353395.1 Desulfobacteraceae bacterium | reverse complement strand
GCGATGAAGTCGCTGCTACGCTTGGTCGGGCTGGTATGCACGATGAGTTCGCGCGTGGCGTGATCGATCGAGCCAAGCATCGCTACCTTCTTGGCCTGTCCCGGAGCCGGGACACGCAAATCGGCGCCCGACCTGGCCCAGACCCGCGCCGCCATTTAAAATCAGATTAAAGTTGGTGCCCGCGACGCCTTTAATGACATCGCCGTTCGTATAAGTGCCAGCGGTGAGATCGCCAAGCCCCGTGACGACATCGGTCGCGCTCGCGACAATATTGTCCACACCGGTGGTGAGGATGAGGGAATTGCTGACCGCGCCGTCCAAAATTCCGGTTGTCTCGGACGCCACCACGTTGAAGCCCGCATCCAGCAAGCTCACCTTGAAGCCTTCAAGACCTTCCGCGACATTGTCAGCCACGGCGTTCACCGTAAAGGTCGCGCTGGACTGGCCCGCGAGAATCGTGACGCTGCCGGCCATGGGGGCCAGATCGCCCGCTGCCGCCGCGGTGGCCGCTCCGTTTAATGTATCGCCGACGACGTTGAAGGTGAAGCTCGTGTCCGCGGAAACGGCCTTGACGTGACCCAGCTGATCAATGGCGGTCACCGTATAGACGACGGCGCTTCCTTCCGTTACCTGATTGGTGCTCTCGGTCATCGTGAACGTTTTGATATCCGGGATGGTTGAATTAGCGATCTGATCCGCGACTATTTGCGGGGTGATAACGGTGGTTGCGTCAACGACCGCCAGCAAGGCCCTGGCCGCATCCCCGTCGGACAAACCGGCATAAGTCACATTAGCGCCAGCCCCGGCGCTCAAAAAGTGCGTGAATTCATTGGAGTAAGCCAATTTGGCGTCCAGCACGGCCCTGTCAGCGGATCCCGCTTGCGCTCCGTGTAAAATATCCAGCACGATGGTTCCGGCCGTGAAGGTGCCGTTCACAAATCCGTCATGGTAAAATTGAATACCGGCCGGGAGCGCGTTCCGCCCGAAAAGGGAGACAAAAACCTTATCAATGAAAGTATCAATATTTGATGCCGAAATAGGTCCCCACACCAACTGCGATTCCGGCGAACTGGCGAATGCCTCGATAATCGCGGTGGAATCACCGCCCGCGGCATCCATTTGCTGCGCCCAATATGTCAGACCTTCCGGTCCGGCCGGCCGAAGATAGTAACCAATAAAAAGCTCTTGTACCGCATCCAAATAATCTGTGTAAGCCATTCTGTCCTCCTTAGAGTTTGTTGTTGTTTTTAAGCTATTCTGACTTTTTTTTATTGTTTGGCATCTGACTGTTGGGGCTTACCCTCCGCCGCCCGATATGTAAAAAATACACCGCCGGACATGCCTGCTGGAAGCAGGCGGTTCCATTCCCTCCTTTTTCCATCCGCGCTTATCCACTTGCGGCATATTTATAAAAAAAATAAAAAATTCTACGTGTCCTCTTAAATGTCCTCTCGTCTATTTCAGGTGTTTGCCGTTTTCCCCAGCCGCAAGCCATAATCCGCGACAACCGCATATCCTTCACGCAAGTCTCTGCAAGCTATGTGCCATCGCAATTATCCGGTGTTGACATCATGCTTATCATAACTACTTTCCATTTTTTTACTTATTATTCCAGCGGGACAATATCAGGCGGATGTTTCTTCCGTTGCGCCTCATATCGCATGGCTAGATACAGCCATGCGGTGGCTATTTCTAGCCATGTTTTTTATTTGACCACGGACCGGAAGTCGCCGCTTATTGTAAACCTATCCAAAACACGATGTCGCGGGACAAAAAAGTATCCCCATCCTTTAATTGTGGGTATTAAATCCCACAGGATGCTTGTATTGTCAAGTTTTTTTTGAGAATACAGCCTCATGCGGGGGTTAGGAATCATTTATTTCCGATGCTCCGGTCAGGGCTCCCGCAGGGACCGGTCCAGCATTTCAAGAATCGGATCGAGCAGATAACCGATAATGGTCCGCCGGTCTGTTTCAATATAACTGACAACGGGCATGCCTGGGGTCAGATACGCGCCGATGTCGGTCAGCTCTTTTTTCGGCACCTGAATATGGGCGAGGTAAAACGACGACTGCTGGCCGGCGGATGTTTCCCGGGTCACCTGATCAGCGGAAACATATATCACCTCCCCCGCCACCGGGGGCGTCGTCCGCCGGTTAAACGCGGAAAGCTGAACCCTGGCTTTCTGTCCTTTTTTGACATGGGTGATTTTATCCGGCGGAATATGCGCTTCAATAATCAGACGGGCGTCCTTGGGCACAATTTCCATGATGGGCGCTCCCGGCTGAATCACCCCGCTGTCGGAATGAATCTTCATATTGAGAATCTCACCGGCGATGGGAGCGCGGATGGTCAATCGCTCCATGGCGTCTTCCTTTGGGCGGAGCTGCTCCTCAAGCTCAAAAATAGCGTCCTGGGTCTTGCCCCGTTCGCTGATGGCTTCTTCTTTATATTTGTTCCGCATATTGACGATCCGCATTTTAAATTCTTCAATTTTCTGCTGGATTTCGGCAATGCTTTGTTTCAGGGATCCCACCCTTCCGCTGCTTTCCGCCAGTTGCCGTTTCAGTTGCAGCATCTGGGCCTTGTCGATATAATTCTCTTTAAACAGCTCCTGTTTGGCCGTTATCTCTTCATCCAGGGCGGATTTCACATCGCGCTGGGCCTTTAATTCCTCGTTGGCGCCGTTCACCTGTTCCTTCAACTGATTGATCTGCAAGTTGAGCATGTCAATCTGGTTTTTCAAATCCAGCCGCCGGGACTGGAAAATGGCTTTTTCCATTTTCATGGCGTCGGCTACCTCCGGTATTCCCCGGTTTGCTTTCATGTCGGCAGGCCAGTCAATGGCATCAGCCATCAACCCCTCTGCCCGGAGCCTCGCCATAGCAGCTTTTTTGGCCCATATCTGGCCGCTCAGGAGGGATACCGTAGCATTCACTTCCGAACGCTTCAGGATGATCAAGGGCTGGTCTTTTTCCACCACATCCCCCGGCTGCACCAGAATTTTTTCCACAATACCGCCTTCGAGATGCTGAACGATCTTCCGTTCCTGGGAAATCGCAACCTGTCCGGGTGCGATCACCGCGCCTGAAAAAGGCAAAAAAAATGACCAGGCAGCCAGTCCGCCAAAAAAAAGAAAAATGACCAGAAGTCCGCCAAAAATCAGATGCCTGGGGTTGGTTTTCAGATGTTTATCGTCACTGTTTGGATTTAACATTTGCTGATTTTCTCCTGAAAAATCGTAACCGGATTCATGATATTTATTGCTATTGCACCAAGGCGGTATTCTGAGGGGTTTTCTGAGCAGCCGCAGCGGCAGCCTGCGCTCCGCTCAAAAGCCGCTTGAACACTTCTTCTTTGGGCCCAAACATAACCACTTGGCCCTCGTTCAGCATGAGTATCTTGTCCACACCCCCCAGAAGGCTGGGCTTATGGGTCACCATGATCACTGTTGTTTTTTTCTGTCTTAACCGGGCCAATGCGCCCTGCAGCGCTCTTTCCCCTGCCTCGTCCAAATTGGAATTGGGTTCATCCAGCACAATCAGCCTGGAATCCCCATAAAAAGCCCTCGCCAGAGCGACGCGCTGACGTTGACCGCCGGAGAGCCGGACGCCGCCGTTGCCTATCTGGGTATCGTAGCCCTGAGGCAATTTTAAAATCATATCGTGGATGCCAGCCTGTTGGGCCGCTTCAATTACCTTCTCCGGGTCAACGGCTCCCATCCGGGCGATATTATCAGAGACGGTTCCTGAGAAGAACTCGATATCCTGGGGCAGATAACCGATATACGGTCCCAGCATATCTTTATCCCACTTGGAACCATCCGCCCCGTCCAGCCGGACCGTCCCGGCCATGGGTGGCCAAATACCCAGAAGCAGGCGGCACAGGGTTGTTTTGCCTGACCCGCTCGGTCCGATCAGTCCCAGTTGTTCTCCCGCCGGCAGCGCAAACGTAATGTTGGTCAGAATCACCCGCTCGCCAATGCCCAGAGAAGCCCCTTCCACCGCGATCTGCCCTTCCGGTTCGGGAAGCGTCATTTTTTCGGCAGTTTTGGCGGATTTCAACAGATCGTCCACCCGCCGGTAGGCTCCCCTGGCGTCCACCGTCAGCCGCCAGGTGCTCATGGCTTGCTCCACCGGATTCAAAGCCTGCCGCATAATAATAGAGGCGGCGATAATAATCCCTGGGGTGGATTCATTCTTAAGCACGAGATACGCCCCCAGACCATAGATTAACACTTGGGTGGACGCCCTGAAACTTTTGGAAACCGCATTCATGACCCCGGCCAGACGGTTGGTTTCGGTCTGAAGACTCATGACCGCGCCATTGGTTTTTTTCCAGCGTTCCTTCACCCCATCCAGCATGCCCATGGCATATATCACCTCGGCATTGCGAAGACAGGTATTGATGAAGTGCTGTTCCTGAGCCGAGACAGCGCTGGCCTGATCCGACCGTTTCCGGGTCAGCATGTCCTGCATCAGGCCGATAACGAATAATAAAATCGCAGCCCCAAGCGCGAAAAAGCCCATTATGGGATGCATC
>DAIEHU010000023.1 GCA_027353395.1 Desulfobacteraceae bacterium | reverse complement strand
ACCAACGCTTTTCCCCATCCTGTCTTTGGTTTCGTTCATAATATCCGTAATCATGATTTCCGACCCTGTCGCTTTTTACTTATTCTCAAAGATTTTGGTGCCTACGGCCTCCCCGCAGACCACCCGCCGGATATTCCCCTTTTCCTTTAAATTAAACACATACAGGAGCAGGCCATTGTCCATGGCCAGGGAAATGGCTGTTGAATCCATCACATTCAATCGGCGTTCCAAAACCTCCATATAGCTAATTTCTTTGATAAACTGAGCAGATGGCGTGGTGACGGGGTCCGCGTCATAGACCCCATCAACCTTGGTGGCCTTGAGCAGCACATCGGCGTGCATTTCTTCCGCCCGAAGCACGGAGGCCGTATCCGTAGTAAAATATGGGTTTCCGGTGCCAGCGGCGAAAATGACAATGCGGTTCTTCTCGAGATGCCGAACCGCCCGCCGGCGGATATAGGGCTCCGCCATCTGATGCATGGATATGGCGGACAAAACACGGGTCTGCATACCGGCTTTTTCAAGGGCGTCCTGAAGCGCGATGCTGTTCATGACTGTCGCCAGCATGCCCATGTAGTCGGCGGATGACCGGTCCATTCCTTTGGAAGCGGCGGCCATCCCCCTGAAAATATTGCCGCCGCCGACCACGATGGCTATTTGAACGCCAAGATCATAGGCGGACTTCACTTCTTCCGCCATATACCCGAGCATTTCCGGACTGATGCCATACGTCTGCTCGCCCATCAGCGCCTCTCCACTCAACTTCAGGAGGATTCGTTTGTATTTGGGCGTTGTCGTCATCACTATTAATTACCTGCCGATCTGGAATCTGGCGAACCGGTGGATGGTGATTTTCTCCCCTGTTTTACCGATCATGTCATTCAATAGATCCGTAATCGTCATGTCGGGATTGCGCACATAGGGCTGATTCATCAGGCAGCTTTCCTTGTAAAATTTGCTCATTTTGCCTTCAATAATCTTATCGAGCATGTTTTCGGGTTTCCCCATCTCCAAGGCCTGAGCCCGGTAAATTTCTTTTTCCCTGTCGATCACATCCTGCGGAATGTTCTCCGGCGTCACGCCCAGCGGGCTTGCAGCCGCGATATGCATGGCGATATTTTTCACAAACTCTTGAAACGCATCTGTTTTTGCAACAAAATCCGTTTCACAGTTCACTTCCACCAGCACGCCGATTTTACCGCCCATATGGATATAAGACTGGATGGTGCCATCCGATGCGACACGACCCGCTCTTTTCTGAGCAGTGGCCAGTCCTTTTTTCCTCAGATGGTCAGACGCCTTCTCCATATCTCCATTACATGCCACAAGCGCTTCTTTGCAATCCATCATTCCGGCCCCGGAGCGTTCCCGCAGTTCCTTGACCATTGCCGCATTAATTGTCGTCATTTGTTACTCTCCTGCATATTTGACAGGCTGGCGCCTGTTTTTTATCATTTAGTCTTCCTGAACCGCTTCTTCCGGGGCCTGGGCCGCCTTGCGAATCACTTCCACGATCGGACCTTCGGAGCCGTCAGATACCACGCGGCGCTCCACTTGGCCGGATTTCTTTTTCGGCGCGTCCTCTGAAGCCAGCGCCGTTGCTTCTTCCTTGTCCGATTCAGCATGTTTTTTCTCGGACAGCAGTTTTGCGCCTTCAATGCAGGCATCCGCTATTTTGGAAGACAGCAGTTTGACAGACCTTATGGCGTCATCATTTCCCGGAACCACATAATCAATGACATCGGGATCACAATTGGTATCCACAATGGCGACGATGGGAATACCCAAGCGGCGGCCTTCGCTTACGGCGATGGCTTCTTTTTTGGGGTCAACGATAAAAATCACCCCTGGAAGGGATTTCATATTGCGGATACCGCCCAGGGTGCTGTCCAGCTTCTCCCGTTCCTTCTGAAGTTGCGCCCGCTCTTTTTTCGGATATAAATTGATGGTGCCGTCATTTTCAATGGTATTTAGATGATTGAGGCGGTCAATGCTTTTTTTGATTGTGGGGAAATTGGTGAGCATTCCACCCAGCCAACGGTTGTGCACATAAAACATTTCACAGCGGTTGGCTTCCTCATAGATGGATTCCCGGGCCTGCTTTTTGGTGCCCACAAAAAGAACCGATTTGCCGCTGCTTGCAATATCCAGCACAAAATCACAGGCGGTTTTGAACATCTTGACGGTCTGCTGAAGATCAATAATGTAAATGCCGTTGCGCGCGCCAAAGATATATTTTTTCATCTTCGGGTTCCACCGTCTCGTTTGATGGCCAAAATGCACACCGGACTCCAGCAGTTCTTTCATTTTTACGTGTTCCATTGCTTTTTCCTTTTTTTTGGTTTTTGGTTTGTCTCCCGCCGCCTGCATCATCCCGGTCGCCGACTTTTAACAAAAAAGCACCAGGCAATCCGGTCACAAGACGTGAGTGATGGTAAAAAAACAATTAAAAATAGAATCAGACTAATTAACAGATTATTTTGTTTGAAGCAATCTTTTTTTATATTTTATGCATCACCGCCACCCGGTGATGACCGCCGTAATCTTTGATGAATTCCGGATAACTGTACCGGCCGTCATTGATAATAAGCTGCGCCGTGCGGTCTTTTTGATCAAACCCGATTTCGAGCATCAACAGGGCGTTATTATTCAGGTATTGAGGCGCTTCATTAATAATTTTTCGAATGATATCCATGCCATCCGCCCCGCCGTCAAGAGCCAGGGCCGGCTCAAAATCCCGGACCTCGGGCTCAAGAGCGGTCAGCTGACTGGCCGGGACATACGGGGGGTTGGATACGATCACATCAAAAGAACAGGCTGAAGGAGAAAGTGGCGCAAACACATCCCCGGCAAAAAACCGGATGTTCCCGCCAATTCCATTTTTCCGGGCGTTCACGGCGGCTTTCCGGAGGGCATTCACCGAGATATCCGATGCCGCATAATCATGTTCCGGCCGGTTCACGGCCAGAGAAACAATCACGGCCCCGGAGCCGACCCCCACCTCCAGAATACGCAGGGGTGTTGATGGGATTTTTGGAATGTGCGCAAGGGCCGCCTCCACCAGGAACTCGGTTTCCGGCCTAGGGATCAAAACAAACGGCGACACATCAAAATCGATTCCAAAAAATTCCCGGTTGCCCGTGATATAGGCAACCGGCTCCCGGCGAACCCGGCGCTTGATCAATGCCTTAAAAACCGCCAGCTCATCTTTTGTCAGGGGCTGGTCAAAGCGGGTATATAAATCAATGCGTTTTGTATTCAGGGTATGGGCAAGCAGTATTTCGGCGGTTAACCGGGGGCTGTCGATGGGGTGGGACTTAAAATACGCGGTGGTCCACTGGAGGATTTTCAGAATGGTCCAGCGCGGATCAATCGGGCTTGGCGGAGTCTGCATTCTTCAGTGCCTGGGCCTGATAGAACGTTGACAATCCGTCAACGATTTCTTTGATATCCCCCTGCATGATGGTGTCCAGCTTGTACAATGTCAATCCGATCCGGTGATCGGTCATCCGGCCCTGGGGAAAATTGTATGTACGGATGCGCTCGCTGCGGTCCCCGCTGCCCACCTGATTTTTTCTTTTTTCCGACATTTCGTCATGCTGATGGCTCATTTCCAGGTCGTAGAGCCTCGCCCTGAGCACTTTCATAGCCTTGGCTTTATTTTTGTGCTGGGATTTTTCATCCTGGCAAATAACCACCAGTCCGGTAGGCAAATGGGTTACCCGCACCGCCGAATCCGTGGTATTGACGGACTGGCCGCCCGGACCGGAAGAGCGGAACACATCGATTTTCAGATCGCTGGGATCCACATGGACTTCCACCTCTTCCACTTCGGGCAGTACGGCCACGGTGACGGCGGATGTGTGAATCCGGCCCTGGGTTTCCGTGACCGGCACCCGCTGGACCCGGTGCGTGCCGCTCTCGTATTTGAGATGCCGGAACGCGCCTTTGCCCTTGACCAGAACAATGATTTCCTTAAATCCGCCGGAATCTGTTGAATTTTCCGAAAGAATTTCCATCTTCCAGCCAACGGATTCCGCATAGCGGCTGTACATGCGAAACAAATCTCCGGCAAACAATGCCGCTTCCTCGCCGCCGGTCCCCGCCCGGATTTCCAGAAGCACATTCCGGTCGTCATTGGGATCTTTCGGAATCAGGAGCGCGGTCAGTTCCTCTTCCAACCGCGCCATCTCCGATGACAGGGCGTCCATCTCGCTTCTGGCCAGGGCTTTCATTTCCGGATCCGCATCGGACAAAAGCACCCGGCTTTCCGCCAAAGATTCTTCCGCCTGGCGATACGCCCGGAAAACCGTGACGATTTTCGACAGATCAGCGTATTCCCGGCCGTATCTGGTATACAAATCGCGGTTGCGAACAACCGCGGGATCGCTTAAAAGCTGTTCAAGCTCCTGATATCTTTCTTCAATTGCGGGTAACTGCTCAAGCATTTCGATCAGGCGCCGATTCTTTCAGAAACCAATTCACGAAACCCAGAGTTATTTTTTCTCATTATTCTGGTTAAATTTTTCATATTTTCTGCGGAAGCGTTCAATACGTCCGGCTGAGTCCACCAGTTTTTGTTTTCCAGTATAAAAAGGATGACATTGCGAACAAATTTCAACGGAGATATCAGACTTTGTCGAGCCTACCCTGATCTCATTGCCGCAAGCGCATTTGATTAATGTTTCCTTATAATCCGGATGAATCCCTTCTTTCATTTCGCTGTTCCTTTTCTATGTCTATGAATTCATTGCATCAAGAAATTCTTTGTTGTTTTTTGTCCCCTGCATCTTATCCAGTAAAAATTCCAGAGTGTCAACAGGATTTAATGAGGAAAGCAGTTTTCTTAAAATCCAAACCCGGTTTAACGTATCGGGATCTAAAAGCAGATCTTCTTTCCGGGTTCCGGATTTATTGATGTCAATGGCCGGATACATTCTGCGATCAGCCAGCCGCCGGTCGAGCTGCACTTCCATATTGCCGGTGCCCTTGAATTCTTCAAAAATGACTTCATCCATGCGGCTGCCGGTGTCGATCAAGGCGGTGGCGATTATGGTCAGGCTCCCTCCTTCATCGATATTCCGGGCCGCTCCGAAAAACCGCTTGGGACGATGCAGGGCATTGGAATCCACGCCGCCGGAGAGGATTTTCCCGCTGGGAGGCGAAACAGTATTATAGGCTCTTGCCAGACGGGTAATACTGTCTAGGAGAATCACCACATCCCGCTTGTGCTCCACAAGCCGTTTGGCCTTTTCAATCACCATTTCAGCAACCTGCACATGCCTTTCCGGCGGCTCGTCAAAGGTGGAGCCGATCACTTCCGCCTTCACCGACCGCTGCATGTCCGTCACTTCTTCCGGGCGTTCATCAATTAATAATACGAACGGAATCACATTCGCATGATTGGCGATGATGCTGTTGGCCAGATTTTTCAGGATCATGGTTTTACCGGCCCTCGGGGGCGATACGATGAGTCCCCGCTGACCAAATCCGACAGGCGTCATCAAATCCATAATCCGCGTGGTATAATTGTCAGAGGCCGTCTCCAGTGTTATCTTCTTTTCAGGAAAGAGCGGGGTCAGGTTATCAAAAAGAATTTTATCCCTGGCTACTTCAGGTTCTTCATAATTGATGGCTTCGACCTTGAGAAGCGCGAAATATCTTTCAGATTCCTTGGGTTGGCGGATCTGCCCGGAAACCGTATCGCCGGTTTTCAGATTAAACCGGCGTATCTGGGAAGGCGATACATAAATATCATCCGGACCCGGCAGGTAGTTGCAATCCGGTGACCTCAGAAAACCGAAACCGTCCGGCAGAATCTCCAGTGTCCCTTCAC
This sequence comes from Desulfobacteraceae bacterium, assembly GCA_027353395.1. GTDB lineage: Bacteria > Desulfobacterota > Desulfobacteria > Desulfobacterales > Desulfosalsimonadaceae > SURF-3. The sequence continues at coordinate 10,551 of DAIEHU010000023.1, read as the reverse complement.
CGTAGATCAGGCCGTTTTGCTCAATATGCGCCTGGAGCAGGGCAAAAATAAGCTCCTGCTTTTTCATGCCGCCGGCGTTGTCGATGTTGAACTTTTTTGCCATCCGGGTCAGTTCACTGATTTTTGTATTTTTTAATTCTAAAATGTTCATACAGATTAAAGCCTTTGCCAAATTAAGATGGATTTAAAAAAAGACAGGTTTGCGACTCGCCGCACAACGGCCTGGATTGCCGCCCGAAATTCATCAGAAACCGCCACAAGTTCCGGATACGGGCTCGGGCTGCGAGTCTCAGAACGGTAGTTTTCAAAAAATAAAAATAAACAATATTTTTAAATAATTATAAATAGGGAGCCTGGATTATATGGAAATTATACGGATGTCTGAATTAAGGGAGATCAACTTATCAAAAATGGTTTTTAGCACGAAGATAATTTAGAAACGCACCACGGAAGGGGCCGCTTTTTGTGTTAAATTATTACATTATTTATAGAATGTCAACCACTTTTATCGTTTCCGCCCACTGGATGAAACGTTATCCGCCGCATAAGTTCTTGATAAAACGCATCCGTTCGCATCCGGGTATCTTCCAGGGAACCGGTATTTTCAATGATAAAATCCGACCGGTGGATTTTTTCCGCCTCGGGCATCTGAATCCCCATCAAGGCCATGGCTTCTTCCCGGGTGACATGATCCCGGTCCATCAGCCGCTGTATCCGCACATCCGTATCCAGCGTCACCGTCAATATGTAATCAAACAAAGCTTCCATTCCGGTTTCAAAAAGAAGGGGAACCTCCACCGCGATCAACATCTCATGTCTTTCCTGGGCGGCGGCATATGCTTCGGCCATTTGGGTGAATACTTCCGGATGCACAAACTGCTCCAGCATCTTTTTTTTTTCTTCGTCTTCTGTGATGATCTGTCTTAATTTTTTACGATTTAATGCACCATCTTCGGATAAAACAGCTTTCCCAAAATAATGAACGATTTTATCAAAAGCCGGCATTCCGGGCATCACCGCATTTTTGGCCAACTGATCCGTACTCACCACCGTCAATCCTTTCCGCGCAAGATAATTGCATACTACCGACTTCCCGGACCCGGCGCCGCCAGTGATTCCCAGCCGGACAAGCGGTTTTTCCTGATTATTGGTACCGGATATGGTCATGCGCAGCCAAACTGACAAATATGGATATGGATTGCTATTAACCGCTGATGATTATATGAATAATCACCGCAGGTACAAAAAGAAAAAAGCCATATATGAAACAATGATGCAAATCAATACAAATTTTCTCCCCAAAACGCCCAAAACCTATCTAGTCGGCGGCACTGTCCGGGACATGATCTTAGGTATTCCTCCGAAAGATTATGATCTTGTCACCCTTGAAGACCCGCGTCAAACCGCTACTCGCATTGCTGAAAGCACGGGAGGCCGGCTTGTTGTGCTCGGCAGACCCGGAAAAATGGTATTTCGCATTATCACCAACGGATTGTCTCTGGACGTAACTCCGGCAAACGGCGCTTCCATTGAAGAAGATTTAAAAAAACGGGATTTTACCGTCAATGCTCTGGCGGTTTCACTTGCAAACGGACAATTTTTGGATTTGTTTCATGGCGCCCAGGATGTGGAAAACAAAATTATCCGCATGATATCAGCGGACAACTTACGAGCCGACCCCATCCGGCTGCTCCGCGCCTATCGCCTGGCATCGTTTTTAAACTTTTCCATTGAACCGGAAACCGTTCGGGCGATTGCCACTGAATCATCCCGGATCAGTGCGTGCGCCGGTGAACGGGTGCGCGATGAGCTGCTGAAACTGCTTCATGCATCCGCCGCTCACCATTATGTATCACTGATGGATGCGGCAGGCCTGCTCGCCGCCATTTTTCCAGAACTATCGCCCCTGAAGGCCTGTTCCCAAAACGGCTACCATCAGTATGACGCCTTTTTACATACCATGCAGGCCTTTCATTATCTTGAAAAATTGCTGCATTCCCCTGAAGTCCTGCTGCCAGAGCGTCATTCCCTATCAGATGTCAAGATGGATGAAAACCGCCGATCCTTCTTAAAATACGCAATTCTCCTGCATGATATCGGCAAGCCGCGGACACTATCGGTGGACAGCAAAGGACAGGTGCATTTTTACCACCATGAGCAGTCCAGCGCTGACATGACACAAAAAATCAACCAGCGGCTTCGCCTTTCCAACCGGCAGCAGGCGTATGTGGATTTTATCATTCGACATCATTTATATCCCTTATCGTTATTTACCGCTTTTCAAAAAAACAACCTTTCACGGAAAGGGATCACCCGGTTTTTTCTAAAATGCGGTAACCTGTCAACGGATTTATTTATTCACGCCATCGCCGATATCTGCGGCAAAGGAATTCCGGAAAACGCATTTGCATTTATGGCGTTTGCGGATCAGATATGCAGGATATATTCCCGGTCGTTTATTCCGATGACCCAACGCCCGCGGCTTTTAAGCGGCGATGACCTGATCCGGGAATTCGGTCTTTCCCCGTCCCCCCTGTTTTCAAAAATTCTGCGGCATGTAGAGGAGGAACGGCTGGCCCAAACAATTACAACCCGGGGCGACGCCCTATTGCTGGTGAAAAATTTTTTAATTCTAAATAACCCCTCTTGACAACCGAACATCATTTTTATATCTGTAAATTTTTTATAAAATTTTAGGTGGCGTACCTGTAGAAAACGCCGTCTTCCGGACATGAAATCTTATCACGCCAATTTCCAACTGGAATTAATTACAAAATAATAAGGAGAGACAGATGAACGTATTGTTTTTTGGACCCAACGGCAGCGGAAAAGGTACCCAGGGCGCAATTTTAAAAGACAAATACCACCTTCCCCACATTGAATCCGGCGCCATTTTCCGGACGAATATCAAAGGCGGCACCGAACTGGGCATGAAAGCCAAAGCATATATCGACAAAGGCGATCTGGTTCCCGATGACATCACCATCCCCATGATTCTTTCCAGACTTCAGGAAGCGGATTGCAAAAACGGATGGCTGCTGGACGGATTCCCGAGAAATAAAAACCAGGCCATCATGCTCCACGACGCCTTAAAAAAGGCTGGCATGTCTTTGGATATCGTGGTGGAAATTTATCTTGACCGCGAAATCGCCAAAAACAGAATCATGGGCCGGCGCCTGTGCGCGAAAGACAACAACCATCCCAACAATATTTTTATCGACGCCATCAAACCCAATGGAGACAAATGCCGGGTATGCGGCGGCGAACTGTCTTCCAGGGCGGATGACCAGGACGAGGCGGCCATCGACAAACGTCATTCCATTTATTATGATACCCAGACAGGCACGCTGGCGGCGGCCTATTACTTCAGGGATCTTGCCAAAAATGATGCTTCCATGAAATACATTACCCTTGAAGGCGCGGCGCCTATGCCGGAAGTTACGGCGGAACTGATTTCCAAGATCTAATCCAGTGTCCGATTGATTGACCATGCTGGTTATACATACTGTCGGCACCGCGGCAGAAACCTGCCGCGGTGCTTTTTTTTGCGGGCGTCTATACATGCCAGCCGCTTCAGAAAATAATAGATTATTTTTTCTTGCAAAAATTTTTCTTTATCGCTAAGGATTCCAAGATATATTCATATTGAAGTAAATTTCTAAAAAGGTGGTGAAATTTTTGAAAGAAATCACGGTCAGAGTAGACGATAATGACGTTGAACGCGCCATGCGCATTTTGAAGAAAAAAATTCAAAATGACGGATTGTTCAAACGGTTGAAGTTGAAAAAAAACTATGAAAAACCCAGCGAATACAGACGGCGCAAAAAACGTGAGGCATTAAGGCGGCAGCGCATCGCCGAATCAAAAAGGAATTCCCGTTTCCAACGTTATTAAACTGATTGTAACCCGAGTTCATTAAACCCGGCAAGAATTGGATATTATTCTTCCGGGTTTTTTACTTGAATGCCAGATTCATCCATGACACACGACCAATATCAAAAATGCCTGGAAGAGATGTTCAGCCTTCACCGGTTCGGCATCAAACTCGGCCTTGACGTAATTTCCCGTATCCTGAAAAACCTGGGGAATCCGCATCATGCCTTTTCCTGTATTCATATCGCCGGCACCAATGGGAAAGGCTCCATCGCCTCGGGACTGGCCCACATTCTCCGCGCATCCGGATTCTCCATCGGCCTTTATACTTCCCCACACCTGCTGAAGTTCAATGAACGTATCGCCGTCAACCATGTCCAGATTTCAGACAGGGAGATCGTTGACGCTTATCAGAAGGTCAAATCCGCCTGCGACACCGACCGGGAACCGACTTTTTTTGAATACACCACGGCCATGGCTCTCTATCATTTCGCCAAATGCCGGGTGGACTGGGCGGTGATCGAAACCGGAATGGGGGGGCGGCTGGATGCGACCAATGTCCTTAGCCCTGAAATATCTATTATTTCCAATATTTCCATGGAACACCGGTTGTACCTGGGCAATACCATCAGCGATATCACCCGCGAAAAAGCGGGCATCATCAAACCCAAAATTCCGGCGATCACGGGCGTAACCCAGAAAAGCGCCATTGCGGTGACCGAGTCTACGGCTGCGGAAATGGCCGCGCCCCTGTACCGGCTGGGCCGGGATTTCCGGGTGCGCAGAAAAGGCAACGGATGGTTTTCTTATTTCGGCATGGACCACCAGTGGCGTGACCTGCGCGCCGGTCTGCGGGGCGACCATCAAATCGATAACGCGGCTCTGATCCTGGCGGCCTGTGAGGTGCTCCAGCAAAAAAATGTACCCGTCACAATAGAAACAATCCGGCAAAGTTTAGAATGCTACCAATGGCCCGGAAGGCTTGAAATGCTGCCCACCTCCCCCCCCATACTCATTGACGGGGCCCATAATCTGATGTCCGCGCTGGTGCTGGGCAACTATTTCCGGGATGAACTAAGTGGTAAGAGAATCACGCTGGTCATCGGCATTTTAGACGACAAGCCCTATCAGTCGATTCTTCAATCACTCCTGCCCCACTGCCGCCAGGTGATTCTGACCGAACCCAAAATCAACCGGAAACTATCGCCGGAAAAGATGATTGACATAGCCAGATCAATCATCCGGGACACGGAAATTATCCGGGATGTGGGGGCGGCTGTCCGTCATGCCATAAAAATCACTCCGCCCGACGGGATTGTATGCATCGCAGGCTCCCTGTATGTGGTGGGCGAAGCCAAACAGGCGCTTGTGGTAATGGGAACCGCAGATCCTGAAACCGCCGGATAACCCTTTATTTAAGGCAACCAACGTAATAAATGCCCTGCCATGCGTTTTCATCCTTGACTAATCCGGATATTTTTTTTAATTAACATCCCATCGCGCGCCCGTAGCCCAGGGGATAGGGCGTCAGCCTCCGGAGCTGGAGATCGCAGGTTCGAATCCTGCCGGGCGCGCCAATTGTAAAAAGCAAGGGGGTTGCAATTTTTTTGCAACCTCTTTTTTTTGCGGCGGCTACGGCCTGAAATTTTATTTTTGCCAGCCGTCACATTGTCTGGTATATTATTTTTATTTTTTATCCACATAACCTGAATATCAGGAGATGCCGTCATGGCGGTGAGTCAACAGTTGCTCGACATTCTGGTCTGCCCGAAATGCAAAGGCAAAATTCATTTAAATGATGCAAAAACCGGACTGGTCTGCGATCAGTGCCGGTTAATATATGAAATCCGGGATGATATCCCAATTATGCTGATCGACAAGGCAAAACTGATAGAAAACTGATCAACTTTTTTAAACGATGAACGCAATCATTCCCCATGAGTCAGCCAAATTCCCCGCAACCAGCCAAACTGGTGATAGGCGTTTTCACCAATGATAAACGCCTGCTGGCCCCGGTTCTGAACAGCCTGACAAAACAATTCGGCGGCATGGATATGATCAGTCCCTGGATTGCCTTTGATTACACCCGATATTACGAACGGGAAATGGGGCCAGACCTCGTCCGTCGAATGATGGCTTTCAAGCCGCTGATAAATCAGGCCGATCTATCAACCATCAAACTGGCGACGAATGCCATTGAGTTGGAATGCGCCATCGGCGCCCGGCGTAATATCAATATTGATCCGGGATATATGCTTCGGGAACGGTTTGTTCTGGCCACAGGAAAGAACTTCGCCCATCGCATCTATATTGGAAACCGGATTTATGCGGATCTCACCCTTTTGTTCCAGAAAGGCGCTTTCCAGATCCTGCCCTGGACCTACCCGGATTACAAGGATGGACGAATACAATCCTTTCTCCACCAGGTGCGGAACAAATACATCAAAGACCTTGCAGAACTGGAATCCTAAACCATGATTAAAAGCATGACCGGATATGCCGGAACAGACATATCCACCGATAAATTAACGATGACCTTAGAGATCAGGGGATACAACAGCCGGCATTTAGACATCGCCTTGAAAATATCCTCCCGCTACGCCATGCTTGAGGAAAAAATCAAAAAAGCCATTTCCGAAAAAGCGGCCCGGGGGCGCGTGGAAATCAAATTGTCCATTCAGGAAACCTTGGAAACCGCGGATATTTTTCGCGTCAATGAAACCATGGCCCTTGCGTATTATGATGTCCTCGCCAGGCTCAAGGCCACCTGCCGGCTCAATGAAGACATTTCCCTTGCCCTTTTAACTGCTAAAAACGGAATTATCGAGACCGCGGAACCCGGCGTCCATCCCGATGAAATATGGCCCCTCATCGAGGAAACCCTTTACGCGGGCCTTGCCGAGTTTGACGCCATGAAGCAAAATGAAGGTGCTTCCCTTGCAGCGGACTTAAACGAGCGCCTTGCTTTTATCGAAAACGCCATCCACGCCATCGAAACAAAAACGGGTGATTTGCTCGCTGTCTATCAGGAAAAACTCCAAACGCGGATCACCGCATTAACGCAGGGAGTCATCGATATCGACGCCGCCCGGATCGCCCAGGAAGCCGCTTTTATTGTCGACAGAAGCGATATATCCGAAGAACTCGTCCGAGCCGTCAGCCATTTAAAACAGTTCCGCCAGTTAATGGCCTCACCGGAGCCCGCCGGAAGGCCTTTAAATTTTCTCTTGCAGGAGTTTAACCGTGAATTCAATACCATGGGCAGCAAGGCCGGAGATGCGGAGGTTGCTCATACCATTGTGGCCGTCAAAACAGAACTTGAAAAAATCCGTGAACAGATTCAAAATATAGAATGATATAACCATTTATATTTACGGAGAAAAATAATGACATACACCCTCTTGAACATCGGATACGGCAGCAACGTGGTCGCAGATGAGGTCATTGCGATTGTTGCGCCCAATTCCGCCCCAATGCGACGTCTGCGGGATGAGGCCAAAGACGAAAAACGGCTGATAGACGCCACCCACGGACGCAAATTACGATCTATTATCATTATGAAAAATAATCATATCGTTCTTTCAGCCACCCAGACAGATACCCTCTCTCAGCGATATACCCTGTTAAATGAAAATGAAAAATCCGCCTGAAAAAATTGCATCCGCACCCGACCGCTCCGCGCAAGGACGCCTGTTTATCATATCCGCGCCTTCCGGCACCGGCAAAACAACCCTGTGCAGGGCCATACGCGAGCTGTTTCCCGAGCTTCGCTACTCGGTTTCATACACCACCCGGCCGCCCAGAACCGGCGAGCAGGAGGGCCAGGACTATTTTTTTATCTCCGCCAATGAGTTTAAAAATAACATTCAGCGCAACACATGGGCTGAATGGGCGCGGGATCACGATCATTTTTATGGCACATCGGCTGAATTCATTGACCGTAACTTGTCACAGGGGCATGATATTCTGCTGGATATTGATGTCAACGGCACGCGCCAAATTCTATCCCGATACCCCGACAGCGTCACCATATTTATCCTTCCGCCGACATTTAAAGCCCTTGAGGAGCGATTGCTCAAACGGGGAACCGACAGCGCGCAAACCATCATCCGGCGGCTAAAAAATGCGGAAATGGAAATGGCTCAGAAAGGGATGTACAAATATATTGTTATAAATGACCGGTTGACGGACGCCATTAACGCTTTGACCGCAATAATACGGAGTGAAGATGGCCGGGTCCAAGGCGGACAGGCCTAATGAAAACTGAAATCATTTACGGTATTCATCCCGTGCTTGAGGGATTAAAAGCCAACCGTCGGAAATTCCATGAAATATATCTTTCTGAAGGAAAATCCAATCAACGGATGGAGCCCATTGCCAATCTGTCGAAATCCAAGGGCATTCCCATCGCCTGGGTGCACCGGCAGAAACTGCAAACACTTACCGGCCTTGACACCCACCAGGGTGTTGCGGCGGTGGTATCGCCCTACCCGCTTCTGGATATTCCGGACCTGATCGGCCGCCCGGAGGGAAACCCCGCTCCCATGTTCCTGCTCCTTATCGATAATGTTCAGGATACCCATAATCTTGGCGCCCTGCTCCGCACGGCATTGTGCGCGGGGATGACGGGCGTTGTGATCCCCAAAGACCGTTCGGCGTTGCCCACGCCTGCGGTTTCAAAGGCGTCCGCGGGCGCCCTCGAGCATATCCGGCTGGCGGCGGTGGTCAATATGGTCAAAACCATTGCTGAATTAAAAAAAAATCATGTCTGGATCGTCGGTCTTGACAAGGATGGCGCCCGATCGATATATGAAAACGATTTTACCGGAAATGTCGGACTGGTGGTCGGGGGCGAAGAAAACGGTATCCGGCCCCTGGTCAAGAAAAATTGCGATTATGTCAGTTTTATTCCGCAGCATGGACCAGTCAGCTCTCTGAATGCATCAGTGGCCGGCGCCATCACCATGTACGAGGCATACCGGCAGCGGCAATCCTGCGACTTATACAAATCTGACCGATGAGATGGGGCGTCATTCAGCCCCACATACGAAAGGACAAAATTTATGCAACATTCAAATATCATAACTAAAAACAACGATGGTTCGCTTAACGTTCCGGAGGTGGTCACCCTGCCGTTTATTGAAGGCGACGGCACCGGGCCGGACATCTGGCGGGCCGCGCGACTGGTTATCGATGGGGCTGTAAAGATAGCTTACAATGGCTCCAGAAAAATCCACTGGATGGAACTCCCGGCGGGTGAAAAAGGATACGCGCAAACCGGCGACTATTTGCCTCAGTCCGCTCTGGACGCCATCAAACATCATGTGGTAGCCATTAAGGGGCCTTTAACAACACCGGTCGGGAAAGGCATCCGCAGCCTAAATGTCTCCATCCGCCAAAAACTCGATCTATTCGCGTGTGTGCGGCCGGTGAAATACATTGATTCGGTTCCCAGCCCCATGAAACATCCGGAAAAGATCGACATGGTGATCTTCCGGGAAAATACCGAGGACGTGTATGCCGGCATCGAATGGGAGGCCAACTCCGATGATGCCAGGCGGGTGATCGGATTTCTGACCGGACAGATGGGCGCATTGATTCCAGCGGACGCAGGCATCGGCATCAAACCCATGAGCGAAAAAAACTCCAAACGCCTCGTGGCCAGCGCCATCACCCATGCTATTAATAATGGGTATCCGAGCGTTACCCTGATGCACAAGGGCAATATCATGAAATTTACAGAAGGCGCGTTCAGCAAATGGGGATACGAGGTGGCACGGGAGCGCTTCGGGAATGTGACCATTACCGAAGCCGAACTGCATGACGCCTATGCCGGAAAACAGCCTGAAGGCAAAATCGTGATCAAGGACCGGATTGCGGATATGCTGTTTCAGCAGGTGTTGCTGCGCCCGGAGGATTTCGGGGTGATCGCCACCCCGAATCTGAACGGCGATTATATTTCCGACGCGCTGGCGGCCCAGGTCGGGGGTCTGGGCATGGCGCCGGGCGCCAACATCGGCGATGAATGCGCGGTATTTGAAGCCACCCACGGCACCGCACCCAAGTATGCAGGATTAGATAAGGTCAACCCCGGCTCCCTGATTCTGTCCGGCGCTATGATGCTGGATTATATGGCTTGGAAAGAGGCTGCTATGTTGATTCGCGTGAGCATTCAGCGCGCCATTCAATCCAAAACCGTCACCTATGATCTGGCCCGCCAGATCATGGGCGCCACCGAAATCGCCTGTTCGGCGTTTGGCCGGGCCATCGTTCACCACATGACGCCCTAAATGTTCTCCCGGATACTAACGTCATTCAGGGATTCTCTATTTCCGAACAAATGCCTTGCATGCGGTCTATTTTTTCATACTGAAACGCATCGCCGATACAATAATATCCCGAGGTAATTGCAAAACCTCTGGATCATCCCGATTTTTTTTTGAATGCCGAGCAAAAAGCTGGATCAAAAAGCAATATAATATATTGAAATAACTTGACATAATAGTTATAAGATGCTATTTTTCTCCTGTCTTTTTATGCTGCGGTTAACCTTACCAATCAGGAGGAAATATGCACGGTCTCATCAGTCTTTGGAATACCATCCAATCAACTCTTTTCCCGTGGCTGGAAGAAGAATTGGATCCGCTGACGGAAAAGCAGAAGCATTTTGTATCTGTC
>DAIEHU010000239.1 GCA_027353395.1 Desulfobacteraceae bacterium | reverse complement strand
GTCGGTTTCCTCGAGCCCGCCCTCGGTGCGCGCGGTGATCACCACATGCGCGCCGAGCCGGCCGAGTTCGATCGCGGTGGCGGCGCCGAGGCCGCGGCTGGCCCCGGTCACCAGGGCGATTTTTCCATCCAAACGAAATGATACCATATTGGCTCCTTTCATGAGATTCTCATTTATTATTGAACGTTTCGTCCCTGATACCGTTTTAATATCTGTTTGGCCAGGGACACCTTGTGCACCTCGTCCGCCCCGTCATAGATGCGTGCGGCCCGCTCGTGACGGAAAAAGAAGGCGAGAATGGTGTCGTCCGTCATGCCCAGGCCGCCGTGGACCTGAAGCGCGGTGTCGATCACCTTTTGCATGACATTGGCCACTTTAAACTTGATCATGGAGATTTCTTCCCTGGCCGCCTTGGCCCCCTGATTTTGGATCCGCCATGCGGCATGGAGCACCATGAGCCGCGCCGCCTGGATTTCCGCCGCGCATTCGGCGATCCACGCCTGAATAATCTGCCGGGTGGCAAGGGTCCGTCCGTCCGGAATGATCACGCGCTCGCTGGCCCTTTTGCACATAAGGTCAAAGGCCCGGTTGCAGATGCCGATCCATCTCATGCAGTGATGAATGCGGCCCGGCCCGAGCCGCTCCTGGGCCAGGACAAAGCCGTGGCCTTCCGGGCCCAGAAGGTTGGCCAGGGGCACCCGGCAATTCTGATAAAGAATTTCGCCGTGGCTGAAATAGCCTTCTCCGGAATGGCCCATAACCGGAATATTGCGGACCAGATTGAATCCTGGAGTGTCGCAGGGCACGATGATCATGCTGGCCTGGAGATAGGGGCTTGCTTCCGGATTGGTTTTGGCCATGACAATGGCGAAATTTGCGCCATCCGCCGATGTGGTGTACCATTTCTGGCCGTTGATGACATAATCATTCCCGTCTTTAACGGCCGTGGTGTCCATCATCACCGGGTTGGAACCCGCCAGATTCACTTCGGTCATGGAAAAGCAGCTCCGGATATCGCCTTTTACCAGAGGATGGAGATAGGTTTTTTTCTGTTCCTCGTTTGCGAACATTTCCAGGAGTTCGATATTGCCCACATCCGGGGCCTGGCACCAGAACACGTAATGGCCAAGGGGCGTCCGGCCAAGGGCTTCCGAAACCAGGGCGTGCTCCATGAGAGAGAGTCCCATGCCGCCGAGATCTTTGGGATAGCATGGTCCCCACAATTCCATCTGTTTGACTTTTTTCTGTTTTTCTGCGATGACCGGCGCTATTTCGCTCAAGGGACGGGAGAGAAACGCGGGTTCCAGGGGAATCAGTTCCCGGTCCACAAACTCATTGACCATTTCTAAAATAACCTGCATTTTTTCGGAAATTGTAAAATCCATCATATCCTCCCTGCGGCTGGCATATTTACATAAATAAAATTTATTATATTATCGATATGTTAATAGTTGTTCATCTTTTCTGACTTCCAGATGGGCCACATCATTAAACCCGAACAGCATGATCCGGCCGCCGGAATATTTTAACCGGGTGATAGACGCATTCATGATCTGCCAGGCCAGATTCAGCGAGAGGGCATCAGAAAGGTGCAGTGCTTTCTGAACACATACGGATATCGCGCCGCCCGATGTAAACACCGCTACATGTTTTCCGGCTCCCTCCTGATCCATAAGCGCCTGAAGCCCGGACACCACCCGCTCATTATAGATTTTCCAGGTTTCCAGGCTGCTTATCGGGTACTCGCTCCCCACCCATTTCAGCATCACCTGTTTAAATACCCTTTGAAACGACCGTTTATCGCGGATCATCCGGTTGACTTGAGTTTCAAAATCCGGATTTTTTTCAATCATCAGCGGAATCAGCACCCTTAAAATGGCTTCCGAGTCATATTCGTCAAACGCGCCGGTTTCCAATACTTTCGGGCAGGGGCGGCCTGCGGCGGATAAATGCGACTGAAAGGCGTCCAGGGTCTGTTTGTGGCGACGCTGGGAGCCGGAGTATATCGCATCGAATACGATGCCCCGCTGTTCCAGATGATCCGCCAGAACAGCCGCCTGCCGGTGGCCGGCTTCTGAAAGACGATCATATTCCGGCTCTCCGAAGGATGCCTGGGCATGGCGGATCAGATAAATAATACTCACAGCGTCTCCATTTTTTTGAAGTTACGGAAAAAATAAACCACCCGGAAACGGAAGTCAATAAAAAAATAGAACGAACGTTCGTTTTTTTTATTGACTTTTCCCCCTTGATATTAAAAAATAAAGACAAACAGACATGACGGGAATAAATTTTTCACCATAAATAAATCCACATAAACAGGGAGAAACAAGAATGACCATCAATCATATCCAGACGGTATTGATTATCGGTTCCGGCACCATGGGCCAGCAGATCGGATTTCAATGCGCCATCAGCGGATTTGACGTAACCATGTATGATATCAGTAAAGATGCGCTGGAAAAAGCCCTGGAGCGGATGGGCAAGCTGTCCAAACACCTCATCCGGGCCGGACAGTTGACGGAAGATGGGGCGGCGGCGGCTTTTAAACGAATCCGGACCACCACGGATGCGCAGACTGCCGGGGAAAAAGCGGATTTTGTGAGCGAATCGGTGCCCGAAGACCCGAAACTGAAGGGCCGGGTATTCGCCCAGTTTAATGAAATCTGCCCACCCCATGCCATTTTCACAACCAATACCTCGTCCCTGATTCCGTCCATGTTCGCCGAGGCCACGGGACGCCCGGACCGGTTTGCAGCGTTTCATTTTCACGATACCCGGGTCACGAAAATCGTCGATATCATGCCCCATCCGGGAACGTCCCCGGAGACGGTGGCAATGATTAAAGATTTTGCCGGACGCATCGGGCAGGTACCCATCATGCTGAAAAAAGAGAATTTCGGGTATGTGTTTAATGCGATGCTCATGGAGCTGTTCAAGGCCGCCCAGACTTTGGCCGCCAACGACGTGGCGTCCGTGGAAGATATTGACCGGGCATGGATGGGGGTAATGCACACGCTGATGGGCCCCTTCGGAATTATGGACAGCATCGGCATTGATACAGTCTGGAAAATCACCGATTATTGGGCGAAAATTGTCAAGAATCCCCAGCAGATCGCCAATGCGGCGTTTATGAAACCCTATGTCGACCGGGGGGATCTGGGTGAAAAAACCGGCCGGGGGTTCTATGAATATCCGCATCCGGTCTATGGAAAACCTGATTTTGTTGCGTAAGCAACTAAAATAGAAAAGGCCGCTTTTGATTGCGCCACATAACCCTGCCCGCTCAAGCGGACAGGGTTATGTGGCAAGAAAAAACTGAAGATTCGTCTTCTATTCGAGTACTTCCTCCGGCATTTCCAGGCGGGTTTTCGACTTTCCCCGCTGTTTTTCATTAAGCTTTTTCAGCTGGCGGATCATTGTTTTAAATGCTTCGTTAATCACCGCCGGCAATGGTTCTCCGGGATCATCCTCGCTGGATTTCTGGTTCACCACCAGTTCCTGGCCGGGGGGAACCCGCAGGGTGATGCGAACATGATGGGGATTGCCGGTTTTTTTGCTTTCCTGCTCCTGCTCAATGGAAATCCGGCAGCTTACAATGCCGTCGTGAAACTCATTGAGCTTTTCCACCTTTTCTTCAATTAATGTTTCAATTTTGCGACTTTTGGCCACATTCCGATAGGTTACTTCAACTGGTACTCTCATGACACCGCCTTTCGTTCACATCGCAGAGTGTTTATGAAACCATGACTATCCCGAGTCCAACGCTCAACGCTCATGCTATAAATTAAAGCATCCTTTTCAGTCCGTCAAAGTATAAAATGATAAAATGATTTTTTGTATTTCTTCAGCACAAAATGGGCATTTTTTCACAGTACACTCCTAATGGTTATCTGCGACATTTATGATTCATGTCCATCTGCGAACACTATCATCAGCGGGAGCCGGCTTTTTCGGCGATCCGCTGCATGCAATTGTTGGCCCTTTATTCGTCCCAAAGATTCTTATCCCAGTTTTCAACTTCGCGGCATCTCCCATTCCAGAACGTGTGCAGTTTCTCTACATCCGGTTTTGCCACCATCGACCGCTCGATGTTCTTGAGTTGATCGTACTGCGGAGTGGGGACGTTTCCAAGAGAATACTCGTATAAGAAAACCGCACCGAGGAAGGAGCCAACACGCACAATAGCCCTGTAACAGTCATCGAGCTTATCCAAGGTGATTTTCTTCTCTTCTTCTTTGAGCGCCGGATTGGTCTCTGGGTCAGAAGCATGGGCTATGAATTTGTTGACGTATTTTCGCACCGAATCACATATCTTCAATTCCTTGCTAAGGCGCTGCAGGACCGACTGCTGCATTTTGTCCGATCTTTCTCTTTTGCTCTCTGCAGTTCCCGAAAGCTTGTCGAAATTGGTTTGTTTCGTTCTCCAGTGCATCCACGCGACCCTATCCTGCATGCTATCTGGTTCCGCATATGGGATGCCCTCATGACACATATAATTCTCGCGGGTCACAAGGTGGAGGTTTTCTTTTATGTCGTCAATGAC
>DAIEHU010000238.1 GCA_027353395.1 Desulfobacteraceae bacterium | reverse complement strand
AACGCAGCATCCGGACTTTTTACGAAGTCGTCAAGTATTGGCATGTCGACGGGCCTTGGGTGCTGCGCTTTTTTGTTTATTTCCCTTTGGACAGCGGCATTATCGCCGACGCAATTTCCCCGCTGAGATCCGCAAGCGCCTGGCTTTGCGCCGCCACCAGAGCGTCATACCCCGCGCCGGAAGCCGGCTTTCGAATAACGGACCTCCGGACAATAAAGGGTTCCGCATCATCCGACCGGCCCCGAAGGGTCCATGTCACGTTCAGCAGCACAGAATCCCCCATCCGCCCTTCAAACTGATGAACCTCCAGCGACACCCGGTAATCCGGGTTTGCCGGGTCTTTCCACGGATAGATAACCACCCGGGGGGTTGACAGGCGGATGGAAAGATTTTCCGCCAGAACGTTTAAGAAATCCTGATCCAGATCGCCGCCCCATCGATGAAATTCGGATATGGTGAGCCGGTTTGCCTCCGGCCGGGTGACGATCTGGGGCCGGTCCAGAAATCCCGGAAACCGGGCCGGACCAACAGCGATCACCATATCCTGCCGGACGGCGGTATTGGGTTTTTCTCCCGCTGACTCCGGAATGGCGGACAGGGTGTAAAACGTCACGGGGGCGCTGGCGCTCCTGCAGCCGGATACCGTCCATGCAATCACCATGGCAAGGAAGACGATTTTCTTTAAAAATCGGTCTGTTTTCATTTTTTATCCTTTCCTTTTCCATAAATCAGGGAATCCGGGTTCCGTTCCAGATAATCCACCAGTACTCGAATGGCGCGGGCCGCACTCGCCAGCTCTTCCATCGCCCCCCTGGCCTCCTGATTCAGCGGGGAATCGGTTTTAACGGCTTTTTCCAGGGCGGCCATCGTCTTTTTCGCCTGGGCCAAAGTTTCGAGAGTTTGGGGCCGGACATCCGAGTTCAATGCCTTCATCAACACATTGGCGTCCTGCATGGCCTGATGAAAGCCCTGAACCGCATCCCGCGTATCAGCGCCGACTTCCTCAAAGGGAAACTTGTTGATCCGTTCAAGGGTTTTGGAGATGCTGGCGACAATTTCTTCCAGGGGCGCTTGAATGCTCGGAAGCTCGGGGTATTTATCATTCCATACGACCTTCTGGGGCGGCGCATCCGGATAAAAATTCAAATCCACAAACAACTGTCCGGTCAAATAATTGCCCGTCTTGAGCTGAGCCCGGAGGCCCTTCGCCACTAGGGACGCCATATATTTCTTCCGGGTTTGCTCATCCGGAGCGATCGCCGTTTTAAAGATGCTTTCGGGCTCGATCTCGATGAGCACCGGAATGCTGAAATCGAGTTTGTCAGCGTCTATTATTAAATTGATATCCAGCACCTGGCCGATCCGGATTCCCCGGAATTCAACCGGCGCGCCCGCCGAAAGGCCGCGCACCGACCCGGTGAATTTGACGATCCAGTAATCCTTTACGGTATATGTCTTCTGGAGCGCTTCCTGATGGTTGCCATACAAGGGAAACTTGTCTCCCGCCAATGCCGGCTCCGAAGATTCGAGATTGACGGGGGTATCAAAAGCGATGCCGCCGAGAACGATGCTCACAATGGATTCCGTATTGACCTTAAGACCGTTGGCGTCCACCGAAAAATCCAGTCCGCCGGCATTCCAGAACCGGGTATTTTTCAAAACAAACCGGTCATAGGGGGAGTGAATAAAGACTTTTATGTCAACCGATTTCCCGCTTTTGGCCAGCGCATAACTTTCCACTTCCCCCACCCGGAGCTGACGGTAATAAATCGGCGAACCGGTATCCAGCGATCCCAGCCGGTCCGCCCTCAGCATAAAGCTCTGGCCAGGCAGATCATTGGTGACGATGGGCGGCCGGTCCAGGCCCGTAAACGCTTCCGCACGCTTGCCTTTTTGATTCGGGTCAACGGATATGTAAGCGCCCGCGAAAAGCGTTCCCAGGCCCGACACTTCCCCCGCCGTGATGCGGGGTTTGACCACCCAGAACCGGGTCTTGTCCGTCAAATAGGCTTCAAACCCCTTGACCACGGTGGCAGATACGACCACATTGGACAAATCCTTGCTGAGGGTCATGGCGTCCACCGCCCCGACCTCGACTTCCTTGTATTTGATCTTGGTTTTTCCGGCCTCAAGCCCTTCCGCGGATTTAAAGGTGATGGTGATTTCCGGGCCTTTTTCCGACAGTGTCTTGTATACCAGCCATCCGCCGATGAGGGCGGCCACCAGCGGCACAAGCCATATGATGGAAAAGGACCTTTCAGGCCGGAGAACCGCCTCCGGAATTGCGGCGGACCCGGTTTCTGGGGAATTTTCTTCAGTCATGACGCGCCTCCATTTTATCCCATATCAGACGGGGATCAAAACTCATCGCCGCGAATATGGTGATCACCACCACCGCCGCAAAATGCATCGCTCCTGGAGCGACTTCAATGTCCGCGATGGCCCCAAGCTTTACCAGCGCCACCATCAGGGTCACCACGTAAATATCCACCATGGACCACCTGCCGATCATTTCCGTGATCCGGTAAAGACGGGTGCGGTCTTTCGGACGCCACAGGGAGCGGACATGCAGGGAAATGAGCAGATAGGTCAGAATAAACAGCTTTAAGAGCGGCACAAACACGCTCGCCACAAAAATTACCAGAGCAATGGGCCACATGCCGGTTTTAATGAAATAAATCACCCCGCTCAAAATGGTATCGGACTGGGCCTTGCCCATGGACGTGACTGTCATGATGGGAAGCACATTGGCCGGGATATAAAAAATAAACGCGGCGATCACCAGCGCCCAGGTTCGGGTAATGCTGTCCGGCTTGCGCTCATAAATCCGCTCCCCGCACCGGGGGCAGATAGCCGCATGGCTTTTTCCAAAAACCGCCGGCTTGCGCGTCAGGAGATGACAGCTTGGGCAACTGAGCAATGCCGCGTTCTTTGCCGTGGGAGACATCACATTCATCTTTTTCCGTCTCCCAGCCTCTCCCAGACGATATGCGGGTCTAAAGACGCCACGGCCCCCGCCAGCACCATAATCAGGGCGGCAAACGAGTAAAGGGAAATTCCCGGAATAATGGTGGCCATTTTGGCCAATTTCACGATGGAAACCAGAATCCCCAGCATGAACACCTCCATCATGCTCCAGGGCTGCAATTTCCGGATAAAGCGGAACACAGCCGGGGTCATGGGCGCCAAACGGTTATATCTCATGGGCAGCAGCACATAAAACAATCCCGAAAGCTGAACAAAAGGCGCCAGGATGCAGGTGAGCAGCACCAACAGCGAAAGGCCCCTCATGTCCTGGTCGTATAACGCTTTTACCCCCTGAAACAATGTGGTTTCCTGTAACAGCCCCTGGCTTTCCAGTTCCAGAAGCGGAAATGCGTTCGAAAGAAAAAAAAGAATCAGCCCCGCCAGAATGAGCGACAAGGTCCGGTCCAGGCTGTTTCGCTTGCGGGAATACAGCTCCGCCCCGCAGCGCGTGCAGCGCGCCTGACCGCCTTCCGGCACCGGCGGAATCATTTGCAGCAAATCACAGTCGTGACATGCAATCAAAACAGGTTTCTCCATAATTTAACCTTAAATTATTATAAGGGCATTATGACGGATTTTTATATCAATAGGGCCGAAAAATTCAGAAATTATTACGAATAATGGTCATCATCATTTACAGATGCGTCCCTCAACCATATAATATTGTTTCATACCATGCCATAACGGGCTAACTATCGGCAACAGAATATTGAAATCCGGGAACGCTTTTGAATTGATCTTTAAAACCAAAAGCATTTCGCAAAGTATCCTTGATTTATTGCCTTTTATATGATTAAAAAACCATAACCAAACCAAATAAAAAAAATTGAACCCATGAAATTAAACCCAGCCGTTCAAATCTTCCCTTCACCTCGCCCCGTTCTGAAATGGGCGGGTGGAAAACAACAATTATTGCCCCTCCTTCTGTCCAAAACTCCCAAACGATTTAACCGCTACATAGAACCGTTTCTTGGCGGCGCCGCCCTGTTTTTCGCATTGCAGCCGGATAAGTCCATTATTTCGGATTCTAATCCTGAAATTATCAATCTCTATCATGTTCTTGCGGAAAATGTTGAGGATCTTATAAAACATCTCTATTCATATAAAACCGACGAGGAAGCCTATTACCATATCCGGGCGCAGAATTTTAATCACCTTTCTCCCACGGAGGCCGCTGCAAGAACCCTCTATCTGAACAAGCTATGTTTTAATGGTCTTTATCGTGTCAACAGGAAAGGTCATTTTAACGTTCCTTACGGCCATTATAAAACCCCCCGTATCTGTGACCCGGATAATTTGAAAAGTGCGGCACTTATATTGAAGGAATCCCTTATCATTGAAGGAGATTATAAGAATATTCTGAAAAACAACGCTCAACCAGGAGACTTCATCTATCTTGATCCACCCTATCTGCCAATATCGAAATATTCCGATTTTAAACGTTATACAAAAGAACAATTTTACGAGGAAGATCATATTGAACTGGCGGAGGAAGTTAAACGGCTTCATGATCTCGGGTG
>DAIEHU010000237.1 GCA_027353395.1 Desulfobacteraceae bacterium | reverse complement strand
CCCTGCGCGCATACAATGAATTTATCATTCAAAAAGCGCTTCAGCAGGCCAATATTGTGGTGATTCCCTATTTTAATTTCTTCAAATACATGCGGCACTGCGGGTATAGAGAACTCAACGGCAAAACCGTCATCACAGCCACCGCCTATGACGACCGGGTGAAATTTTTAAAAGAGCGCGGCGTGGATGTTATCATTGACTCCACTCCCAAAATTCTCGAAAACGTGGTGGGTGTCAGTGTGCTGGAAGCCATGATCACACTGGCTTTAGGAAAGACACCGGACACATTGACCAGGGATGACCTGCTGGAAGTCATCTCCGAACGCCGCATGGACCCAAGGGTGATTTATCCAGCCGGCGAGAAAAAGCGCGTCAACCGGTTCGCATTTGTGGTGCATCCTTTGACCCGCGATTATCTTAAAAAATTCAAGCCCATCGAATTGTTATCCAAGTTGCGGCCCACATCCCGGATGGACACCATCGAAAAACTGATGGCCTATTCGCCGCCGTTTGTATATTCCAAGGTCACCGGCATCAAATCCCCAACGGGTGTGGAGGCCGAGGGCTGGTTGATCGCGCTTGGCGCCACGCCCCAGCAAATGCTGGCCCATTCCCCGGAATTTATCAACAGCCGCCTGCTCAAGGCCGCTAAAATCGCCAAAAGCCTGGGCGCACAGATTATGGGCATTGGCGCGCTGACCAAAGCCATGGGGGATGCCGGCGTCACCGTGGCGAAATTTTCCGACCTGCCCATCACCACCGGCAACAGCTACAGCGCATCCGCAGCGCTTTGGGCCACTGCTGAAGCTGTCCGGAAAATGGGATTAATCGAAATGGCCAAGGGCAAAAAACTCAAAGGCAAAACAATGGTGATCGGGGCTACCGGCGCGGTAGGATCCGTGTGCGCCAAGCTGTTGGCCACCGCGTTTGAAGAGGTCTACATGGTTGACACCCATGACGCCAAATTGCTGGCGCTCCGGGAATCCATCCTGAACGAAATTGAGAATGTCACCGTCCATATCACCACCCGGACCGACAAATACCTGAGCGACATGGATGTTATCGTCACCGCGGCATCCAGTGACGAGGAAACGATACTGGATGTGATGAAGGTAAAGCCAGGATGCGTCATCACCGATGTCAACCGGCCGCTGAATTTCACCATCAAAGACGCCAGAAAGCGCCCGGATGTACTGATTATCGCCTCCGGGGAAATCGCCCTGCCCGGTCAACCGGAAATGCGCAGTATCGGCCTGCCGCCGGGAGTCGCCTATGCAAGTCTGGCGGAAGCCATTGTGCTGGCCCTGGAAGGCCGGTTTGAGAATTTCTCCGTAGGCAAAAACATCCAGTGGGAAAAAGTCAGTGAAATCTATAAGATGGGATTAAAGCACGGGATGAAATTGTCCGGGATATCCGGCCTTGAAGGCATTCTCAAACCCGATGATTTTGTGCGGGTCCGGGATCTGGCACGCATGGCCCGGAGGACCGCCGCCAAAATCGTGCCCCAGGAGGCGGATGCATGCAAAAAGCCGGAAAAGATATAAACCTAAAAACGGCGGTTTTCCATCCGCGCAATCCGGAAGGGTTGCGGCAATCAGAGGGTGAAGGCATTTATCGACGCGGTCGCCAGATCCAGATGCAGGAGGCTATTGTTTGAGATTGGGCCGCGCTTGAGCAGGACGTTCAATACGGCCATGACCTGGAATGCGGCGATGAGGGCCGGGGCAAGGGCCGGGGTTCCGAGAAGGTTTTCGGCGGCGGGTTCGAG
Organism: Desulfobacteraceae bacterium; assembly: GCA_027353395.1. Classification (GTDB taxonomy): domain Bacteria; phylum Desulfobacterota; class Desulfobacteria; order Desulfobacterales; family Desulfosalsimonadaceae; genus SURF-3. The sequence continues at coordinate 2,788 of DAIEHU010000237.1, read as the reverse complement.
CGATGAATCCGGGCCGTCCGCTGCTTTGGAGCGGTAGAGGGTTTCCATCCCTTTATCGCCGGGAAATACCGTCATCACCCGGCCTTCAAAACCGGCCACGGCCCCGTGAATCAGGGGGATGCCCAGTTCGCGGGAGAGTTTGGCCAGAAAAAGGCGGTCTTCGGCAGAATCAAGGGCGTCCACCATCACATCCGTGTTTCTAAACCAGGATTTCTGGCAGGGATCGGCAATTGCCATGATATGAGCACTGACTTCCACGGCGGGATTGATCAGGGCGCATTGCCGGGCGGCCTCTTCCGGCTTGAACGTATCAATATTATTTGAAAAGCAGAGGGCCTGACGGTTCAGGTTCGTTTCATCAAAGGTGTCGGAATCAAAGACCAGAAGCCTGCCGATGCCCAGCCGGGCGAGGAGCAGGATCACATGGCCACCCAATCCACCGGCCCCCGCAATCGCGACTTCGGATTCCGCTAGGATGATTTGATCCATAAGAGTGATGGCCGGGCTGTTTCGCAGATACCGGAGGGGTGTGACCCCCATCTTCAGGCACGCCACGCACACTTCCCGGACCGGCCGCCGGTGCTTTTTCCCGATAGCGTTTAGCTCCCTGTCGCTGATGGTTTTGACAGTGACGCCTGTGTGGTTTTTCCGCGATTGCCACGTGGATTCAATATCCGCCGCCAGATCCCGCACTATCCGCCTCCGATGGCCGGAAATAACCCCAGCCGGTCGCCGTCTTTGACCTTGGTGTCCATCTGGGCGTGAATTCCGTTTAGAAAAATCAGTTTGATTTCCTGCCGGGGAATGTTCAGGGCGTCCGCAATTTGGCCCACCGGGACCGGCGACGGCAGACCCATGCGCCCATCCGCTGAAATCAGCGGATGAGATGCATACCGTGCCAGGGATGCAAAGAGTTTGATTTCAATGCTCATACGGATTCTTTTCCGGAAGCGGTCGTTGCATTTTCTGAAGAAGCCGGTTTATTTTTGACGATTCCCAGGAGCAGCCGGTATGGCCCCGGCGTGCCCGGAGGGAATGCGGCAATGCGGTCGCCGTCCTTCAGCAGGGTGTTGGTGGGGGCGATTTTCCCGTTCACAAACACCCCTTCGATATCCTCGTCACTGATGTTCAGATTCCGTAATATATCGTTGACCCGCTGCCCATCGGAAAAGGGGATGCGGGCATTGGTACAGGCGATGTTCTTCTCCTTCAGCCGTTTCTGAAGAAAGGAAAAGGCGTTGAAAAGAATTTCGCCCATATCAGAACGTTCGGGCCTGCATCAGTTCTTCATCCGTAAAATCCCAGGTGGTGTTGTGAGGCGGAAACGTTTCCTTGAAAAAATCCGGGAGCCGGTCGTCTTTTGCGGTGAATCCGGCCAGCCGGTTGAATTCGTGTTCATCCTTCAGGATGGAAATCCCCAGTTGGGCCACGTCATTTGTGGTCAGGGCGAGTCCGTACTGGGCGTTCAGCATGTCCACGATCAGTTGCAGGCCTTCGGGCCGGTCAAGCACCGGAAACGCCACAAAAAGGCACAGCCCCGCGGCATCAATGGCGGCGGTGGCGATCTGAAGGTCTTTGGAAATCTCCACATTGCCCTCTTTTTTAAGCGGATCAATGGTCCCGCCCACATGCAGGATATTCTGGCACACGCCGTAACCCGCCGTATGGTCCGCCCCCATGGGGGTGGTGGCGTAGGTGACGCCCACGGCCTTGACCGCCCTGGGATCGTAGGCCGGAAAGGACTGCTTTTTGACAACCGGCACCCGGTCGACGCCCAGGGCCTGGCCCGTGAATGCGGCGCCGTTGCCGATGATTTTCCCCATGGGGTCACCGGTTCCCACTTTCTTTAAAAGCGCAATGGCCGCCTTGCCGTCGCCCCAGGGAATCAGGCCGCCTTCCATGGCAACGCCGATGGTCACGCCGGTTTCGATGGTGTCGACGCCGTAGTCGTCACAGAGTCTGTCCATCAAGGCGATTTCGTCCAGATCCTTGATCAGGCAGTGGGCTCCAAAGGCCCAGATGGTTTCGTATTCAAAGCCCGAGGTCAGATAATTGTTGTCCTTGTCGTTGTAGACCTGGGAGCAGCGGATCACGCACCCCGGATGGCAGCCTTCGGATATGACCCCGCCCCGCTTTTCGATATTGGCGGCCATGGTTTCCCCGCTGATGTCCTGGGCAAACTCGAACCGGCCGCTCCGGAAATTTTTGGTAGGCAGTGCCCCGGCTTCGTTGATGACATTCACCAGAACCGCCGTGCCGTATGCCGGAAGCCCCTGGCCGGACACCGGATGGCTTTTCAGCAGCTCCGCCCATTTCTGGTTGGCGGCTTTAAAGGCCTCTGGGTCATGAAGGGCCAGTTTTTCCGCGCCCCCGTCATCCACCACGATGGCTTTGATTTTTTTGGAGCCCATGACGGCCCCCAGCCCGCCCCGGCCTGCGGCGCGTCCGGGATGGCCCTTGGGATCCGCGAAATTGATGGACGCCGCCGTCAGCCGCTGTTCACCGGCCGGCCCGATGCTTGCCACCCCCACCCGCTTGCCGAACCGTTCCCATAGCTTTGCGATCATGTCCCCGTTGTATACGCCCAGATACTCATCCGCCGGAAGGATTTCCACCGAGTCTTTTTTGATCACGATGATGGAAAAAGCGTCATCTTCGGGTTTGTCCTCAAGCACCAGGGCCTTGATGCCCAGGCGGGCCAGTTTCTGGGAAACCAGGCCGCCAGTGTTGCTTTCCTTGATGCCGCCGGTGAGGGGGGATTTGGCCCCCACGGACAAGCGCCCGGAAT
>DAIEHU010000236.1 GCA_027353395.1 Desulfobacteraceae bacterium | reverse complement strand
GTTTTTATAAACAAGAGGGACAAAAGCTCCCGGGCCTTGTCGGGGGTGACGGCCCCGGCCTCCAGATCCCGTTTATAATAAGGATAAAGGATCTGGTCGATGCGGCCCAGGGAAATGGAATTTCCGCCGGATTCGATCTGGGCGATGAGATGGATGAAATAAAGGCTCTGGACGGCTTCGTGAAAGGACCGGGCCGGAAACTCAGGCACGTTTCTGCAGACCGCCGCAATGGTTTCAAGTTCCTCCCGGCGCATGGGATCAGGTTCCAGTTTTGCAAGGGATTCGGCATGTTCCGCATACCTATGGGCAAAACCGATGGCCGCTTGAAGGGATCTAATGACGGCCTCAAAAAATTTCCCCTTTTCCCCGTCCCGGTCAGCGAGGGCAAGCAGGTCGTATTTTTTTCGGGCATCACGAATGATCCCCGACAGCCCCACGGCCAGAATCCGGGGGTGATTCATGGTGAAATGGCCGATGCCGTAAGTGATTTCCAGCATGATGGTGAAGATGTATTTGTCGATATCGTCAAATACATCCGCCGGCATCAGCGCTTCAAACCGATCCTCCACGGTTTTCCCCTCCCAGAAGGGGATGATCTGGTCCAGGAGTTCCTGCTTTTCATCTTCCGTGATCAGGGCGCGCTGAATCTGGCGCTTGTCGAAATTTTCCGCATCCCCGGCCAGACACCGCACCTTGTTTTCGGGAAACAGGGGCGCGCCTTTGAGTTTGCTGGTCCGGCAGCCCACGATCCATTCATCCTCCCGGATGATGACGCTGATATGGCCCAAAATATGTTCCAGGGCAAGGCTCATCCGCGTCAGCGGATCATTGTCCCAATGCTGTTTCATGGATCGGGTCAGGTACCGCGCCCGTTCCACGCAGACTTCCTGGGGGGCATTAATGATTTTCTCCCTGAGTCTGCTGACCCGCGTTTCGATAGTGCGTTCCGGAGCGGCCAATGCCTGTTCCATGATATCCTCCGTGTAAAACATCCTGTTTTTCAAAGGTAACGGGGAATTCTTTTTCCCTTATTCCCGGATATTCATATAATTGATCAGAATAAAATCCCTCATGAACTTGGGCAGAAACCGGTTGAGTACCAGAAAGAAAGTGCTGTTGAAATCCACCTGATTGTGGAATTTCGGGTTGGGGTTCCGGATCACCTTGACGATTTTTTGCGCTGCCTGGCCCGGCGTGGTGGCGGTTTTAATCAACTCATTGTCCCGGTCGATGAACCGTTTGGCCCGGTCCCGGTAGGGCGACCCAGAGTCCGGCAGCTTGTGGATTTTGGCCGCGAAACTTGTGGACACCTGGGCCGGTTCGATGATCGCCACCCGGATGTTAAAGGGCGCGACTTCATATTGAAGGGATTCCACCAGACCCTGGATGGCGAACTTGGACGCCGTATAAACTGACTCAAAGGGAAAGGGAATCCGGCCGACCAGGGACGACATGGCGATGAGCGTGCCTTTTCCGGCCTGGCGCATGGCGGGGATAAACGCCTGAAAAATGGCTGCGGCCCCGATAACATTGATTTCAAGGCATTTAAGGGCTTTTTCAAGATCAATTTCCTCAAACGGCCCGAAAAACCCGATTCCCACGTTGGACAATACAATATCCACATGGCCGAATTTTTCAAGCACCCGGTCCCTGAATCCGAGTATCCCCTTACGGTCGGTAATATCCATGGTTTCAAGGAGATGGGTGGCGCCCAAGGCACCCAGTTCTTCCCGGAGGGTTTTAATGCTTTCAGCGTCCATATCAAAGCCGGCGATGCGGTCTCCGGCTTTGGTCAGCATTTTGGCGACTTCCCGGCCCATTCCCTGGGCCAGCCCCGTGATCACGACAACCTGGGCCATCGGCAGGCTCCTTTTGCAAAAGGTTTTTTAAAAAACGTTACCCAAGAGGCGATGCATGTCGGTATGTTTTTCCCAACTGGGCCATGGAGACTCTGAAATCTGGGTATTTGAGCGCGTATCCGGCTTTTTTCATCCGGCTGTTGTCCACGATATAATCCTTGTCCAGATACCTGGCAGCGTCATATTCGAGATCCGGAATTTTCCCCCGAATGCCCGAAACCCAGCCGTCGAGCCGCGCCACCAGCCGGACAACGGAAAGGGGCAAATGCAGTTTCGGCACGGATGTCCCAAACGTTTCCGCCGCCAGGACCAAGGCTTCCTCAAGCGTGGGATTGGAGTCATCGGCGAGATTATAGACCTGTCCCACGGCTTCATCCAACCCGGAAAGATAGATCACGGCATCGGCCGCATCCTCGGCCCGGATGTTGGACAGTTTCTGCCTTCCGCTTCCGGGGATGGCCGTGATGGCGCTGGGCCGCGAGAACACCTTGCCGGCCCCGTCATTGCACCTCGGGCCGTATACCGTGCAGGGCCGCACAATAATGGCGGGAAGCCCTTCTTTCATCCGGTTAAAAACGATATCCTCCCCGTCCCGCTTGCTCCTGCCGTAATTATCCGTAGGCTCCCGGTCCGTTTCTTCGGTAAAAGGATATCTTTTATAATGGCCGTAAACAGAAGTGGAGGTCACATGCACAAACACCTTGATCTTGTTGTCCAGGGCCAGGCGGGTCAGATGATCCACCCCCAAGACGTTGGTGGGATAGAGGGACTTATAGGGGGTTGAAAAATTGCAGATGGCCCCCAGGTGAAACACCCGGTCCACTTTGCCGTCGAAAAGCGTCGGCAGGGTTTCGGGTTTTGTGAGATCTGCGGCCACATACTCAACCCCCAGACGGGTGAAAAAGGAGAGGCCTTTTTTCGGCCGGGAGGTGGCCCGAACGGTTACCCCATCCCGGACCAGGCTTTCCACCACATGGCTTCCCATGAAACCCGCGGCCCCGGTCACCAGGGTAATGCCTGAAAATTTCATGAGACCGCCCTCCGGATATTTGGATTTGCCGCGTCATTATCCAGCTCCCGGGCCTCAGCTTTTAATATTTCTTCCCTGGAATGCTTCAACCAGTCCAGCATCATGGCGTTGAGGTTGACCCCAAGTTCCGCGATAAGCCGGACATAAAGCCCGCTTTTATCCCATCGGTCCATATTGTTTTCCCGGCGGGTCAGGTCTTTTTCATACTTTTTGATCTGTTCATCAATAATTTCCACAGCCCGGCCCGGATCTCCGAATCCGTAAAACACAAACCGCATGAGAAAGGGGTCCCGGAGTAGCAAGGATTTTTCAGGAGAAGTTTCGAGCCAAGCGGTAAATTCGTGCCGCCCTTTTTCCGTGATGGCATAGAGTTTCCGGGGAGGGCCTTTTTCGTCGTTCTGCACCACTCCCGCCATAAGGATCAACCCGTCATCCTGAAGTTTTTTGAGGTTCGGATAGATCTGACCGTAATTGATGGACCACATATGACCGAAGTTCCGTTCAATATGTTCCTTGATCCGGTATCCGTGCATATTCCGATAATGAAGCAGACCGAGGATAGCGTATTTGACCACAGCAAGACTCCTGATATTGTGTTCCAGTTAATATATAATTTCTATATATACAAAATATATATTGAGTCAAATGTTTTTTTCAGTCTATGGCGAACGGGATAATTTCTTTTAGGTAAACCCCTAGGTAAACCCCCGGCTTTGCCGTGGGACAATCAAAGTTTGACGGTTCCTGAAAAAAGTGGAAGCCTCCAATCCTGTCGCCGACTGCGTGAAAATGTATCAAAAGCGCCGGTTTAAAAATGCGGACGGATTTTGTCTTAAATTGGGATGAGCCGGAACCTGTTATCCGGTTCCGGCGTGATGTGTTTTTACAGTGATTATTACGATTCGATTTTGTCTTTCATGCGATAGCTTTTACCTTCAATCAGCACGGTTTCGGCATGGTGGAGCAGTCTGTCGAGAACGGCCGATGTGAGGGTGCTGTCGTTGTTAAAGATTTCAGGCCAGTTTTTAAACGCACGGTTTGAGGTAATGATCATGGCCCCCTGTTCATAACGCAGACTGATGATTTGGAACAATAGATCCGCACCGGCCTTATCGATGGGGAGATAGCCCAGTTCGTCAAGAACCAGAAGATCGGGTTTGGTGTATTTTTTCAGTTCCTGCTTGAGCATACCCCGAGCCTGAGCGGCCGAAAGGGTGTTGATGACATCAATGGCGGTGGTGAAATAGACAAAATGTCCTTTCAGGCAGGCTTCATAACCCAGGGCGGAAGCCAGATGGGTCTTTCCCAGTCCAACACCGCCGAGGAAAATGACATTGGATTTGGATTTGATAAACTGAAGGCGAAAGAGGTTTTGCACCTGGAGGCGGTTGATGTTTTTTGGCCAGGTCCAGCGGAACTGATCCAGGGTTTTTATCACCGGGAAGCGGGCCATTTGGATACGGCGTTTGATGGATCGGTCCTGGCGCAGGTTGGCCTCGCCATCCACGAGTCTTGCAAGATAGTCCACATGCGCCCACTGATTCTGTGTGGCCTGTGTGGCCAGATTTTCATAATGGTCGGTCATAAAGGACAGTTTTAAAAAATACAGTTGTTGGTCTAATTCCATATTGCGTTCAAGATGATTTTAATATATCACTGTTTGGACCCTTATATTTCATTATTTTGCAAGAGGTG
>DAIEHU010000235.1 GCA_027353395.1 Desulfobacteraceae bacterium | reverse complement strand
AAAATAATAATTTCCCCTGGCCGTTGCAGCCAGCCGATCATTTTGAGAATAAACGCATCAAACATGGCCTGGCGCTTTTCATTGTTCATTTGTTCTTCAGTCGGGGGCTTGAATAAAGTCCGGAGAGCAGGAATAAACGTCATTTCAAGAATCATGGCCGATAAAATTCCAAATGCGGTCAGCATTCCGAAATGCCGGATGGAGGGTGTTTCAAAGGTGACAAGAGAGGCAAACCCGACTGCAGCCACAAACCCGGCGGTAAGCATCGCCACGCCTACCCGGCTGGTGGACTCGATCACCGCCATTCTGTTATCCCGCAGGCGGTTGTATTCCTCATAGTAGCGTTTCAATATCTGAACCGAATGCCCTGCCGCGACCGCCAGAACCAGGATGGGCGTCACAAGATTATACGGGTCCAGATAGATGTGCAGCAGGCCGATCATTCCAAGAGACCAGGCCACGCTGACAGTCGCGGTCAATATAGGAATAATCACGCCCTGGATGGTGCGGAAAGCGGCGAAAAGCCATAATCCGATCATCAGAAAGGCCAGGGGAAAGACATAAACCATGCGCAGGGAATATTGCTCCAGCCAATAGGCTGTAACCGGGATGCCGGCCAGCCGAATGACGGTGTTTCCATCCTCCTCGGCCTGGCGAAGTGACTGTAACCGTAAATAGATTCTGGAAAATGCGCCCCTTTGTTCCATTGACGCATAATCGCTGATGATCGCAGCCATTTTCCCGTCCTTTGATACGAGCAGATCCTGGTATTCGGGATTATCGGCCATGCGTTTTTTCAAGGCGTCAATTTCCTGATGCGTGCTGGGGATTTCGGGCATCAGCCGGGTCACGTTCATCCCATCAGGTGTTCCCTGAATCGCTTTAACATTGGCTGAACTCAAGGAGAGTACATTGCTGGGCAGGACACCCGGAATATTTTGCACTGCTTTGGTGATTCTTTGAATTTTGGTCAAGGTGATCGGATTGTAAATATCGCCATTTTTTACTTCAATTCCGATAATGACGGAATACTTCCCTCCGAAAATCTTGTGGATTTTTTTGCCTAGAATAATGTTTGGATGAGAACCCGGCAAAGATTGATCCGGATCAATATAAATATGCAGATTTTTGTATTGGGTGGCGAATAATAGCGTAATCAAGGCGACCGCAATGATGACAATATGCGTGTGGGCCGTCACCCATGAAATGTATTTTTCAATGATGGATTGCAAATGCTTCTGAAAATACGGCTTCAAAATCCCCCCTTTGATTCTTGCCGGAATTTTGGCGTGGCCCGGAAGCCAAGTGTAAAACCTTTAATGACTGCCGCGTCAGTCATTATTTGCATAAAAAAAATCGCCCGTCAAATAAAAACCACTCAGGGATACCGGATTCATATAAAATCCGGTATGCTCAAGCCTGCCGTCATATCTGCTGCCCCGTCAGTTCCTCAAAGATCAATGCCGCTGTGAAGATGCCAGCGGCGATGCCGGGGCTGTTTTTGGTGGCGGACACATTATAAAGATTGGCCGGGCAATGCTCCTCCTTGATGGGGCTGTTGAGGATTTCATCAACCGTCAGCCGTCGGCCATAGGCATTGCCGAATTCTCCACCGGTATCCCGCTCAATATCAATGGATGAAACGATTTCAGCGAACGCCAGCCGGGAGCGGATGCCCGGAAACACATGTCTGTCCAGAATTCCGACAATGTCCCCCGCCAACTGCTGTTTAAATGCCTTTACCGCTTCCGGTCCTTTTTCATATATTTGTTTTTCCTGCTCATAATTGCCCGGACAAAAGACCACCAGACCATCATCCGCTGTTTCGATTACCTGGCCAAATCCATTGGCCGTGGGGGAACCGATAAACAGCATCCGGGGCGGGCGGGTAATATCCGGAGAATTGTAATTTATTTCGTTGCCATCCTGCCACCAGTAATTACGCCCCTTCATTCCGGTAATTGCCGGCAGTCCGCCTTTAACGCCGATGCAGCAGGCGGGAACACTGTGTGACGGGGTATAATCAAAATTTTCGTCCTCCTGCCCCAGGAGCCGGGCGGTCAGCCGGGGGGAGATGTCGCTGAACAGGAAATCACAGTCATGGGCCGAACCGTCCGCGCAAATGGCTTTGGTCACTGAGCCTGCAATCGTTTCCAGCCGGACCACCCGGTTTCCGGTCAGAACAGAGCCGCCAGACGACCAAATCACTGATGCCAGGGAATTGAAAAAATGGTAAAATCCGTTTTTGGGGTACCAGGCTCCGGCGTGGTAATTGCCGGTGCCCACAATATAGGCGATGGCCGACATGTCCGATTCGTTTTCGGCGAAGATTCCGCCATGACCGTAAAGGATCCGCCGCACAATAGGGCTGATGCGGTGCTGGTCAAAAAGATCCTTGACGGACATGGAAATGGTCCGTCTCAGTTTCAGCTTTGTTTCCATGCTGACCCGGGTGGTCAGCAGAATTTTGGTGGCCAGCAGGAACCGGCCTTCAGTAGCGGAATGCCCCTTGAAATAGGATTTGTAAACTTCAAACAATGCGGTCATGTCATCAAACAGCGAATGGATGGCGTCTTTTTCTTCGGGAAACATATCGATGAGTTCTCCGCGGAAATTATCCAGCCCCAGCGGCACCTTGAAATCCAGGCGGCAATGATTTTTGGACGGGGTTTCACGGTCGATGAAAATGCGTTCAAATCCATCCGGCTGCATGGGGAGAAACGGATTGGATTCCTTTATGCCCAGAAATTGTAAAAACCGGTCTCCAATCTGGCCGGTTCCGAATTCCCAGACATATTGGGGGCCCATGGAGAAGTTTAAATTGCCAAACGTGATACACCGCCCATGCCCGCCAAGAAGATTCTGGTTGAGTTCCAGGACCGTGACATGGTGGCCGGCTTTGGCGAATAATGCGCCGGACGCCATTCCTCCGATGCCGCTGCCCACCACCACGATATTTCGAGGGGTGCCGTTCCAGAGAAGCTGGTCCTTGGTGCGGAAAAACGGGATGGTCAGTTGTTCCCGGATCTCACTTAGCCGGGATTCCGATTTTTTTTTCGTAATTTCAAGTAATTCACTGAGATTCATGTGCTATTCGCCTTTTTAACCCAATAATGCCCTTATTTGCCGCCATTTCATGTGGCGCAGAATTTTTGCGGCGGTCGCAAATTTCGCCCACCGGCTTTTCCCTGCCCGAATGGTTTCGTAGAGGTCTTCCGTGGTTTTGGGGGGGATGCATTCCTGTTTTTTCCGGATCAGGGATATGGCCCCTGGTTTGCAGGCCGGTACGCACACGCCGCAGCCGATGCAACGTTTTAAGCTGATTTCCGCCTGTTTGTCGTTGATCCGGATGGCTTCCATATGACAGCGTTTTTCACAAAGGCCGCACCCTACGCATCTTTCGGCATCCACTGCCGCATAAAAATTGGCGGCCACAAAATCGGCGGGATTGGGAATATTTTTTAATGTGTTTAAGACGCCGCAGCAGCATCCGCAACAGGCGCACACCGCCTGGGGTTCCTGCTCATTGGTGGACTGAAGCACCAGTCCCTCGGCCTCGGATTGCCGCAAGATTTCGAGAGCCTCTTCCTTTCCGACTTCCCGGAACCAGCCTTCCCGCTGATAGGTATCAAAATAATCCCGGAATCCAAAACATAAATTGCGGCGGCTGGTTTTTTTGCAAGGTTCGCCTATCAAATCCTTGCCTTTGCGGCAGATGCAATCCGCCACCCCGATTTTCCCGTTGGTGTTTTCGATGATGTTCCGGATGCGGTCATAGGTGGCGATGGTGTTTTTTCCGGGTGACAGGCTTTTTTCCATGGGAATCACCCGCATCTGGGGAACAGCGGTGGAAAGATAGGCCAGCCCGAAAGCCTCCCGGAAATACCGGGCCGCATCCGAGTAGAGTTCATGGGTCATTTGCGTAAGCTGAAATTCAAACATGCCCACCACAAAGGGCGTCAGGGCATACTGGTCAATGCCGTTCGCGGTTTTGCGCAGGATACCGCCTTTTGACGCCATGTGGTTCAGCATGGCGTGAAGACGTTCCCCGGAAATATTTTTATCAGGTACGCGCTCATCGATCATTTGAACCGTTTCAGGCCGGTGGGTCAGCGCCATCGCAAGCACAGCCTCATCCGGATCAAACAGATGCTTTAGAATACGGATTTCCACGCCGGACCGGGTGGCGGGAAATCCTACGGGCATGGTATCCAGATGGCGTTGAAGATCTCTATAGATGGATTTTTCAGTTTTCACAGGTTTTATTCCCATTCGTTCTTGAGATCGATATGCCAGATGTCCCGGCAATATTCCCGTATGGCCCGGTCTGAAGAAAATTTGCCGATGCGGGCGACGTTCAAAATGGACATCCGGGTCCATAAATTCTGATCCTGCCAGATGCGGCTCACGTTTTCCTGACAGTCGATATAGGACTGGTAATCCGCAAACAGCATGTATTTGTCGTTAAACAGCAGCGAGTCAATGAGGGGCCGGTACAGGTCCCGCTGGCCGTTTGAAAATTTTCCGGAGGCGATCAGGTCGATCACTTCCCTCAGTTCCGTGTTCGTGCCGTAATATTTGTAGGGGATATATCCGGACGCTTTCATTCGCGCCACCTCATG
>DAIEHU010000234.1 GCA_027353395.1 Desulfobacteraceae bacterium | reverse complement strand
TTACGCTGAATTCCCAGCCGATCACGCTTCAGGGGGTGAAATCCCTGCTTGACGGCAATCGGGATGTTCTGGTGGTGGATATCGGCAGTGCCGCGGATTATGCCGGCAGCCATCTGCTTTGCGCCAAAAATTATGTCTGGAATCCCGCCTTGAATTCCTTTGCTTCCGGCAGCGCCAGTTTGAGCGCCTACAAAACCATGACGATTCTTCTCTATGACCGGACCGGCGCCAACACGGCAAACGCCGCGAACAATCTGGGCTCACAGGGATTTACCTCCGTCAAATATATGACTGACGGGATCAATGACTGGATGGCGGCCGGATATGAAACATTCACCACGGCGGAAGACGGGGATGTCTGCACCAGTCCGGGCCCCCTGGCGTATGCCGGAATGGATCAAACGGTGAATGAAAACCAAAAGGTCACGCTGAACGGCTCCGGTTCCTCCGGCGTGTCCTATGAATGGACCCAGGTCCAGGGGCCCAGCGTGACGCTCTCAAATCCGGCGGCTCAAAATCCAACATTTACGGCTCCGGATTTAAACGGGCCCGCGGCAGCCGCCACCCTTGTTTTTCATCTCACGGTCACCGACGCCGGCGGCAGAAAGGATACGGACAGCGTTACCGTGACGGTCCGCTGGGACAATATTGCGCCGACCGCCAATGCAGGCCCGGACCAAACCGTTAAATACGGCGATAAAGTGAAACTGAACGGATCGGCCTCATCCGACCCGGAAAACAAAATCGTAAGCTATCAGTGGACGGCTTCGTCAGGCACCATTAATCCAACCCTCTCAGGCAGCACAACGGCCACCCCGAGTTTCACGGCCCCCAGCAAAAGCGGCTGGGTGATTTATTCCCTGTCCGTGACGGACAACGGCGGATTATCCTCCACGGATACCGTAAAAATCACTGTTACAGAAGGCACTTCTTCGAATACCGTTCCTGCCGCGCCAACAGGCGTAACCGCCTCAGATGGAACCCTGTCCGGCAAAGTTCATGTGAGCTGGAACCCGTCAACCAGTGCAACTTCCTATGATTTGTATCGCGCTGATATGCCGGCCTGGGCGGGCGGGATTCCCAAACAGATCGCCGCCTCCGTAACCGGAACCGTATATGATGATATTTCAGCAGTAAGCGGCAACCATTATTATTACTGGGTTAAGGCAAAAAATACGAACGGCGAAAGCGGATACAGCATGTTTGATCCAGGTTACTGGGGCTCCATTGGGTCCACCCCGTCAGCGCCAGCCAATGTTTCCGCCACGGACGGCACTGTGTCCGGCAAGGTGACCATCACATGGAACGCCGCCCCCAGCGCACTGGTTTATGAGATATATCGAGCAGATATCCCGGCATATTTAGGCGGAAACATTCAAAACATCGGCACCTCCACCACGACTTCTTTTAATGATCCCACCGTCGTGAGCGGAAATCAGTATTATTACTGGGTTAAGGCCAGAAATTCATGGGGAAGCAGCGGATACAGCAAATTTGATACCGGCTATATCGGAACCGCCTTGCCCCTGCTTCCCGCGCCGACGGGCATATCCGTCACAGACGGGACCATCCCGGGCAAAGTGAGGCTTACATGGAATGCCGTATCCGGCGCAGTTGTTTATGAGATATATCGCGCCACCCAGCCCGCATATTTGGGAGGCGTTCTCGTGCTGATGGGAACAGTAAAAAGCCCCACGCTTTTTTACGATGATGCTGCAATGACCTGCGGGAGCACTTATTATTACTGGGTAAAGGCCAGAAACTCGTGGGGGGCAAGCGAATACAGCAAGTTTGATTCAGGGTATTGCACCGGGCCATAAAGCGATATTCATCATAGTTGTACAACCCAAAAATCCCCGCGGAAGCATTCGCCTCCGCGGGGATTTTTGTTTGAAATATCGGCATTGATCACCGTGTAGTGAAGAGCCTTACGCCCTCCTTTTGCGGCGAAGGGGATGACCCCCGCGCCCTGGCTATCCGTCTTTTCGCATGTAATGACCGTTTAACCCTTTGGTCATCATCTCCCCTATAGCGCCGCTGTCTGTTTCATAGAGTATGATCGCGTCGATCCCGATTTTTTCCGCCAGGGCGAGGCCATTTTTCGGGCCCATGACGGTAATCGCGGTGGCGATGCCGTCCAGCCGGGCGCTACAAAAGTTCTCCCCCATGCAGGCAATGGTCACGCCCAGGACTTTTTCGGAAACCGGCCAGCCAGTTTTGGGGCTGAAAATATGATAAAAATACCGGCCTCTGATCTCGATCGCCTGCTGGTAGTTGCCGCTGGTGGAGACGCTCAAGCGGCCTTTCGCTGCAATGACCCCCCATACCTTCCCCACTTCCTTGGGGTGTTGAATGCCGATTCGCCAGGGTTCGCCCCCGTTCTCCCCGAATGCGCTGACTTCTCCGCCGAGTTGAACCAGCCCGGCGGTTACGCCTTTTTTTAAAAGCGCCTCACGGACCTGGTCCACGGCATATCCTTTTACGATTCCACCGAAATCGAACATGACGGAATGGTCCTGGATGAGGATCCGGCGAGCGCGATCATCCGCCAGCCGCACCGCCCCAAAGCCGGTGGATTGCAGGGCTGTTTCAATGTCTTTTTGTGACGGTATCCGCTGTTTTTCCTCGGCATCCCGCCAGAGCTGTTTGAGGGGCCATAGCGTGGGATCAAAATTTCCGCTGCTCTGCGCCCATATATCCCGTGATATCCCCATAACCGTATAAACATCTTTAGATACAGTGAGTTGCATGGGCGGACACCGGGTCCGCAATGTTTCATTGAGACGGGCGACTTCAGAGGCCGGATCAAAGGGGTTGAATATGCGTCCAATTTTTTCAAATTCTCCCCAGGCAGCCCTGTTGATGGTATCTGCGAGACCAGTGTCTGCTGACGATTGGTAAAAGAGGATTCGGGCGGGGATGCCGTGATACAGCAACCCCTTGGATTCCCGCCACCCGGACCCGTTGTCTGTCAGAAGCGGCGTTTCCCGGCTATCCGGGCTGGCCAATTTACGGCCAGAACGATCTACCGTGTTTTGATGGGGAATGGAATCTGCTGAAACAAAAAAATACATGCCATAACTCGCGATCAGGGCGATCAGCAGTCCCGGAATGTATTTTTTAAAAAAGCGGATGACAAGTCGTGTCTGGATGCGGCTCATTACGGAAAAACATCCCCCATCATGAAGGGACGGTCAGAGTCCATAGGGCTGAAGACAAAAGGCTGCCGGCCCTCATATCATCAGCGCGGCAGCCTTTTGCAGTTATTCAGCCTTTTATAATTTTTTTAAATTCCGGCCTTTGCTTTGATTTCTTCCGCTTTATTGGTGGCTTCCCATGTAAAATCAGGGTCTTTTCTGCCAAAATGGCCGTAAGCCGAGGTTTTTTTGTAAATGGGCCGCAGGAGATTCAGGTAATCGATAATGGCGGCGGGCCTCAGATCAAATGTATCTTTAACGATCTCAATGGCTTTTTCTTCCGGAATACGGCCGGTTCCCTTGAAGTTCACCATGATCGCAACGGGCTCAGCGACGCCAATGGCATAGGCTACCTGGATTTCGCATCGATTCGCCAGCCCGGCGGCCACCAGGTTTTTGGCGATATGCCGTCCCATATATGAGGCGCTCCGGTCGACCTTGGAGGGGTCTTTTCCGGAAAAACATCCGCCCCCGTGGCTGCCCTGGCCCCCATAGGTATCCACAATGATTTTGCGGCCGGTGAGTCCGCAGTCTCCCATGGGGCCGCCGATGACGAATTTACCGGTGGGATTGATATAATACCGGGTGTCCCCGTCCACCATATCTTTGGGAATCACCTTTTTGATCACTTCTTCGATCATGGCTTCCCGGATTTCATTATAGGTCACGTCTTCATTGTGCTGGGCGGAAATCACCACCGTATGCACCCGTTTGGGAATACCGTTTTCATATTCAATGGTGACTTGAGATTTTCCGTCCGGCCGTAAAAAATTCAGGGAACCGTTTTTGCGGACGGTGGCCAGCCGTTTGGTCAACTGGTGGGCATACATAATGGGCATGGGCATGAGTTCCGGCGTTTCATTGCAGGCGAACCCGAACATCAACCCCTGGTCCCCCGCGCCCTGTTCCGCATAAAGGCCCTCGCCCACGTTCACTCCCTGGGCGATATCCGGGGACTGGTGGTCAATGCTGGTCATCACCGCACAGGTCTGCCAGTCAAATCCCATCCGGGAAGAACTGTAGCCGATTTCCCGGACGGTTTCCCGGACGATATGGGGAATTTCCACATAGCATTCAGTGGATATTTCTCCGGCGACAAAAACCAGACCCGTGGTCACCAGGGTTTCACAGGCCACGCGGCATTTTTTGTCCTGGGCCATAATTGCATCCAGCACGGAGTCTGAAATGGCGTCCGCCACTTTATCGGGATGGCCTTCGGTAACGGATTCGGAAGTAAACAACAGGCTTTTTTGACTCATATATTGCTCCTTTGTTTATTAAATTAAATGGTTAAGGTTCTATTGTCAATCAGCCGGACAGGGCCTATCTTGATGGCCAGGGCCATCAGCGCGGGCGTCAGCTGCACTGGCTGCGCGACCGCGTCAGGGGGTAGCGGGACCGGAGCGGACCGCTCGGCCCTCGGGGAGCGGCTGCGGTGCGAGCGAGCGGACGAGCGCGTCGACGAGGAACTGGAAGCTCCCGTCGA
>DAIEHU010000233.1 GCA_027353395.1 Desulfobacteraceae bacterium | reverse complement strand
CCAGGGGAAAGACGTCAAGATCGACGAAATCACGCTGGAAAGACAGTGCGACCACGAATACTTAGAAGAAATCCGGGACGTGGCCGACACCTATGACGCTATCGTATCCATCGCGTGCGGCGTCGGCGTCCAGTTCATGGCGGAAAAATACCATTCCACCCCCATCTACCCGGGGGTGAACACATGCTTTCTCGGGGCCACGGAACACCGGGGGCTCTGGACCGAACGGTGCCAGGCCTGCGGTAACTGCATGCTGGCCATTACCGGCGGCATCTGCCCGGTTTCCCGGTGCGCCAAACGTCTGTTCAATGGTCCGTGCGGCGGATCAAGCAAAGGCAAATGCGAAATCAACAAGGATCTGGACTGCGCGTGGCAGTTGATTGTTGACCGGTTGAAAGCCCTGAACCGCCTGGACGACTATGAAAAAGTCATTCCCATCAAGGACTGGTCCACGGATCGGGCCGGCGGACCCCGAAAAGTCGTGAGGGAGGATGTGCAGATATGAACACGAAAACACCCAGCAAACTTGAAAAGATTCTTGCGGCAGGACATCTTGGCGTCACATCCGAATGCGGCCCGCCGCGGGGCAGCGACCCCCAGGCGGTTATCGACAAAGCCAATCTGATCAAAAACCATGTGGACGCCATAAACGTGACGGACAACCAGACATCGGTCACCCGCATGTCAAGCCTTGCCGCATGCATCCATCTTAAGCTCATGGGCGTGGAGCCCATCCTTCAGATGGTGACCCGGGACCGGAACCGCATCGCCATGCAGTCTGATATCCTGGGGGCCGCGTCCTTTGATATTTTCAACATGCTCTGCCTGTCCGGGGACCACCAGAGTTTCGGCGACAACCCCAAGGGGCAGAATGTCCATGATCTGGATTCCATGCAGCTTGTTCAGACGGTACGGCTGATGCGGGACGAGGGAAAATTTCTGGGCGGCGCGGACATTGCACGTCCCCCGCGCATGTTTGTGGGGGCAGCGGCCAACCCGTTTGCCGATCCGTTTGAAATCCGGGTGCCGCGGCTTGCCAAAAAAATCGCCTGCGGCGCGGAGTTTATCCAGACCCAGTGCATTTACAATCTTCCCAAGTTTGAAGAATGGATGAAGCGAATCCGGGACCGGGGCCTGCACGAAAAAGTCTATATCATGGCGGGCGTCACCCCCTTAAAATCCGCGGCCATGGCCAAATTCATGAAAAACCGGGTGCCCGGCATGGATGTGCCGGATGATGTGGTCAAACGCATGGCCGGGGTCCCAAAGGAACAGCAGCCCGAGGAGGGCATCAATATCTGCGTGGAAAGCATCGAACGCCTCAAATCCGTTGAAGGCGTGAAAGGCTTCCATATCATGGCCATTGAATGGGAGGAAAAGGTGCCTGGCATTGTGGAGCGGGCCGGATTGTATCCCAGACCGAAAATTGATTGATTTTAGAATTCCAGTTCAATACAATAAAACAAAAACGGTTTTCGGTTTGATACAAGGTTGCAGGCCGATGCAGCTCACCTGATTGGATGATGGAAAAGGAGAATAAAATGAGCGAAAAAAAGAGAATTCTTGTGGTTGATGATGAGCCGGATTTCGTCTCCATTGTTAAAAAAAATCTGGAAAAAGCAGGCTATGAGGTGGAAGTGGCCTATGACGGCGTGGAAGGCATCAAAAAAGTGAAGGCCAATCCGCCGGACGCGATTGTGCTGGATGTCATGATGCCGGAAAAAGACGGCTACAAGGTCTGCTCGGAACTTAAAGCGGACAAAACCTATCATAATATTCCCATCCTGCTCCTGACCGCCGTGGCGGATCATGTCACCTCCACCCGGTATTCCCATTATGACGGCATGAGCACGGAAGCGGACGATTATCTGCCCAAGCCGGCTTCGGCGGATGATATTCTGGATTCCGTACAAAGCCTGCTGAAAAAGTAAACACCCCGCAAATCGGATCACCCGGAACCGCTGAACGCTCGCTGACAGCGATTGTTCAGCGGTTCCGCTGTTTTTCGGCGCGTATTTGTCATTTTCCCCAAAAAGGATGGAGTCATTTTGCCCGGAAAAAGCCACCACTTCACTCGTGAACCGTCTTCATACGGGAAACAGCATCTGGTCTTCTGCCTCATTAGCGACGAACGGGTGTATGCCTCCAAATCGCCGGATATTTATAATCAGGTGATGCGGGCCGCCGGCATCAACGGCACCTACGTGCCCTTCATGGTCCAGCCGGAAAAAATCGGAGAGGCCATGATGAGCCTGCGGGCCTTAAACATCGCCGGCGCCAACGTCACCGTCCCTTACAAGGAAACCATCGCCCCCTATATGGATTCCGTGTCCGAAAGCGCGGAAATCATTGGAGCCATCAACACCATCGCCCGGAACAAGGAAAAGCTCAAAGGTTACAACACCAACGCCATCGCCCTGATGGACGCCTTGGATGAAATCGGGTTCAATCCGGCAGGCAAAACCGCCCTGATTCTGGGGGCCGGCGGAGCCGCCAAAGCCGCGGCCTTTGTGCTGAAATGGCTGAAAGCCGATAAAATCTTTGTGGCCGGCCGCCATGAGGCAAGAGCCCGTCAGGTCGCGGTGCGGGCCAGCGGCGAATTTCTGATGATGGACGATCTCCTGAACCACAAATTCCCCATCCACATGCTCATCAATGCCACCACGGCTTCCAGTGCCGAAGAATCGCCGGAACTGGCGGATATCGCTTCAAAACTAAACCTTCCGGACTGCGAACTGATTTATGATCTGAACTATGGGAGAACCCAAAACATCTGGCAAGACAAGGCCAAGGAAAACGGCATCCTCTTCAGGGACGGTCTTCTCACCCTGGTGCATATGACCAAAAACAGCCTGTCGCTGTGGACGGGGCTGGATATTGAGACGAGTGAGTTCCGGAAGGCGCTGGAAGCGGCGGTATAGGGAGATGAGCTGTAGTGGTTTAGGCGATAGGCTGAAGCGGTTAGCAAACCACCTAAAGACAATATTTTAAAGCCGATTTCATCGGGAACCCATTGAAATTTAAATTATATTTTAAACTCCAGGCCGTTATTAAGCGAATCAGGCCGTATCTTTATACGGCAATATTCGCTCCTTGTGTTTCGCTGCTATCTATTATTACTCAGCAGGCGCGCTAAAAGCAGGTCATAATGCCAAAACGTGATTTCCGCCCATTCATCCCGGTGGAATTCTTCTCGCAGAATTTTTGGAGCCATTGGGCGTCAGCCAGTACCGGCTTGCAAAAAACATCGGAGTAACGCCCCGTCGCATCAACGAAACCGTTCATGGCCGCCGGGCTGTCACCGCCGACACCGCGCTGAGACTCGGGCGGTATTTCGACATGGAGGCGCAATTCTGGCTGAACCTTCAATCTTACTATGATATGGAAGTGGCGCTCGAAGCGCTGGAAGACCGGCTTGAAAAAGAAGTACAACCCTTTCGCGGGCGGCATGATTTCAAATGCTTTCAGGGCGCATGTGATGATCATGGCCCGGAAACTTTATTGACCAACAGGAAAGAAGCCCACAATGAATCCATTCCCTTCAAGCGCCACCCGTCTCCGTCATCGCCTTTTTTCCGGCGCTTTTGAAATGCTCGCATACGCCGGATCATTTTCCCCTGCCCTGCGGGCCGCGTCCAGGCGCTGCGAGATCATCGAAAATATCCCCTACGCGCCGGACGGGAAACCGGCCCACCGGCTGGACGTTTTCCGGCCCGCCCGCCAAGGGGCGTTACGCCCGGTGATCATGTATATTCACGGCGGCGGGTTCACCATGTGTTCCAAGGACACCCACCGAGGCGTCGGCCAGATTTACGCGGCGAACGGGTATGTGGTGTTTAACATCAATTACCGTCTTGCCCCAAAATACAAATATCCCGCGGCGATTGACGACGTGGCCCTTGCCTATCAGTGGATTGTGGCGCACGCAAAAACGTATGGCGGTGATCCGGAACGCATCATTGTGGCAGGTGAGTCCGCGGGCGGGAACCTGACCCTGGCGCTGGCGATCGCCGCCTGTTTCAAACGCAATGAAGTGGCTGCGCAAATGATATGGGAGACCGGCATTGTTCCGAAGGTGATTCTGGTTCTGTGCGGCATGCTCCAGGTCAGCCAGCCGGACCATTTGATACCGGTCTGCCCGCGCATCAACCGGTTTTCGCGAAAACTCGACCAGCAAATCGCCAGAGACGTTTCAAGGGCTTATCTGGGGAAAAACCATCAACAGGCGTTTCCGGAAAACCATCTGGCGGATCCACTGCTGATCATGGAATCCGGGATGACGCCGGACCGTTCCTTCCCGCTCACGTATGCCATGGCCGGAACCCATGATATCCTTCTCAGCCATACCCGGCGGCTGGAAGCGGCTCTGGCGCGAAAAAACATCCGGCACATGACGCGCTATTTCCCCAAACAAGGCCATGCGTTTCACTTGCTTGGCATAAGCCCCCAGGCAGGCATCTTCTGGCGGGAGCACTTGGCATTTTTGAGAAGGGAAATAACGGATTATCCCAATCCCAAATCATAGCGCTATCTTCGTTGCTTGTCTTCGGCTCCTCAACGTACTAACCGTACGCCTTCGTCGTCTCAATCCTCGCAGCCTTGATATCATCTTTGATTTGGAATTAGAATTGATGATCTCGTAAAAAGTCTGCGACTCGTCATGCCGGACTTGATCCGGCATCCAGAACTTAGTGAATATACTGGA
>DAIEHU010000232.1 GCA_027353395.1 Desulfobacteraceae bacterium | reverse complement strand
TAGCGTGCGGGCAGCATCCAAATGAATAACAAATTGCATGAAACAGAATCGGATGGACAAGGGGACCATGATCCCCTTGTCCTGAGCCAGCGATTTACCGTTCATGCCAATCAGCCACGGTATTTGGGAACCCTTCCCAATGCCGATGGCAGATCTGTGGGCGCCGGGGTCTGCGGGGACGCCATCGAAGTCTCTTTATCTGTGGATAGCGGGTGGATCTGGACGGCCTTCCCGTTGACCATATGTACCGCGCAAGCCTTGCGGTCAGCGCACTGGGAGAGGCATTGGACGATTATTACCAGAAAGTCTGGGGCCGCGCCAAAACCGGTGACGAATCATACACCAGAAAAAGGTCTATATGAAACAAATACTAATAGTTACGTTAAAACCAGATGATTTTTCAGAACTGGCTGCGGGCTTCAAAAGTCATGGCCCCATATCCATCGCCTGGGCCGATTCAACGGATACGGCCCAGGCCGCCGTATCCGGAAAAACCGTGGATCTGGCGGTGATTGATGAAACCGTGGGGAATCAGCCGGGTCTGAAAATCGCCGCAAGCATTATTATGAAAAATGCCATGGTCAACCAGGCCGTGGTCAGCCGATTGTCGCCGGAAGCATTTCACGATGCGTCGGAAGGTCTGGGCATTATGGCCCAGTTGCCCCCTAAACCGGATGCCGGACAGTCGAAGATGCTGATGGATAAGCTGAAATCTCTCACTGGAAAATAAACCGGAAAACCCTATGCGCGCCGAGGTTCTTGCCATCAATGCAGATGCAGAAACCAGCCGCCGGTTGAAAAATTACTGCGCGACGGCGGGGTATCTGTTTGCCGAAACCCGGCCTGAAAACGGACGGGCTCCGGATATAGTTGTCATTCGCCTTTCCGGTGATGAATCAAGTGACCGCAAGCATCTTTTGGCCATCCAAACTGCTTATCCGGAGACGGAAATGCTGCTTCAGGCCGATGTCCCGGGAATGAAGCAGTCAATGGCGCGGTTTAAAGCCCTGACCCGCGAATTTATCTCCAGCCCGGTGGATGACATGACGCTGGATGTCACCTTCACCCGGATATTTGAAAAGATCGCCCTGAAAAATCAGCTCAAAAAACAGGAATCCAATTCCGGCGGCATTTCCGATTCAATTGCTGCGGGGCTTGCGGAAACCGACCGGTTTATTTTTGTCCGGCAAATGGTTGACAAGCTCTCCTCTTTTATTGCGCAAATCGCAAAGGATGTGGAAGGCGGGATCAAATATTTTCACAGCACCCCGTATTTTGTTTCCATTCATACCGCTGACCGGAAAATCATCGCCCATGACGCCGGATTTCAGAAATATTTTGGTGACATGTTGGGAAGGAACAGTTGGGATATCTATTACGGGAAGGCCGGCACCCCGGAAACCTGCCCGGTGGGACGGACCCTGCAAACCGGAACAGTGCAGCGCACTGCGGCATCCGTCCGGTATCAGAGCGGCGCAAAAACGCCGGTGATTGTTCATACGGCCCCGGTTTACAATCAAAACGGGCAAATGGAACTGATCCTGGAAGTGTCGTCCGGCAGCCGGGAGATCAATTCCCTCAAAAAAGACCTGAAGACCACCCAGCAGAAATATCAGAAATTATTTGAGGCCGTTCCGGATTATATCGCGGTAGTGGACCGGAATTTCCGGATTTCCGCTGTAAATCAACGGTTTCAAGAGGAATTCGGCGACCGGACGGGAGCGGATTTTTTTGATGTGTTCCGGAAAGCGTTTGTTTCCGAAACCGATTGCCCGTTTTTTAAAACCTTGAAAGACGGAAAATCCCACCAGATTGAAACCGAGCTGATCATTCCCGGCGGCAGGCGCTTGAATATTCTTTTATCCACCGCTCCGGTGACCGCCATCGGCGGCAAGGTGGTTCAGATTATCGTGATTTTCAAAGACATCACGCATCTGCGCCAGATCGAAGACCGTCTGTCGACCCTGGGACTGATGTTTTCCGTGGTGTCGCATAATATCAAGGGGATTCTCACCGGCCTGGATGCGGGGCTCTATCATATCGACCGGGGATTTTATAAAAATATTCCCGGCCGCATCGAAGAAGGTCTGGAGGTGGCGACGCTCATGGCGGAGCGGATCCGGAAGATGATTCTGGATGTGCTTTATTACGCCAAGCCCAGGGATCTTCAGTTAAAACCGGTAAATATCCAGGATCTGATCCGTGATGCGGCCAAACAGGTCCAGCCCAAAATGGGAACCCGGGACATTGCTTTCGCCTTTCATGCGGGCAACGCCACCGGTGAGATCGAGGCGGACCGGGATCTGCTGCTTTCCGTTATCCTCAATTTACTGGACAATGCCATGGACGCCTGCCTCGACTCCCATCTGGACCGGCCATTCCAGATTGCCCTCACCGTGCAGAACCTTGCGGATCAGGTTGAAATCCGCGTCACCGACAACGGGTCCGGCATGAGCGAAGAACAAAAATCCCTGGTTTTCAGCAAATTTTATTCCACCAAAGGCCGCAAGGGAACGGGCCTCGGCCTGTTTATCGCAAGCCAGGTCATCCGCGCCCACGGCGGGAGCATCCGCGTCGATTCTTCCCCGGACAGCGGGTCAACTTTCACCATCACCCTGCCGAAAAAAGCCCCGGAAGCAATAAAAAGCGTCTGTAACGATTAAATACCGGTATGTTGTAATCCGGCATCATGCTTCATGGGGTGATCGCCACGCCCCTTTCTGCTGCTGGATAATCTTCACGACGTCCGAAGATTGCCTCGCGCCGATGACCTCCTTGCGCCACTGATCGTTTCGCGCCATTCTGCTGATGGCACCAAGTGTCACCAGATGGCTTTCGGGTGGTTCAACAGGGGAAAGCAGGAGCAGCATGATTCGGACGCTGCGCCCGGACTCAGTATCCCGGATGCCCGCTCTGCCGATCCCGATGGCCACAAGCGGCTGCCTCAGACCCGTGAGCCGGGCGTGGGGAATGGCCACATCATCACCCACAAAAGTGCTTCCCTGTTGTTCCCGCTTAAGAATCGCCTCCCAGGCCGCCTCCTTGTATTCCGTTCTATCATGACAGCAGGCTTCCACCAGTTGCAGCATCGCTTCCCCTTTTTCCATGGCCTCGTCCCAGATAAGAACACAAGAATCCGACAGGGTGAGCGCATTATGCGGATTCAGGTTCCCTTGTTTTACGACAATTTTATGAGGTTTTCCGGCCGGGGCATTCACCCCATCGGCCGGCCGCTCATCCGGTATAGACTTGGTATTCAGTACGACGACGGTAATACCCGTTCCCTCGACGGCAAGCCGTTCCATGATGCTGACTTCACCCCGTAACCGCCTCCAAAAAGGCATCTTCCTTCCCGGATTACCGATCACGATATGTCCCACGCGGTATTCCCTGGCGAACTGGAGGATGGTTTTCACGATATCATCGCCCTTGTATGTGAAGACCGTCGCGCCCAGTTGCTGGGCGAGGGTGAGGGTGTTGGACAGCACCCGCTGGGTCGCCGCATCAATCACCGTGGGATGCTCCCGGGAGGTTTGCACATACACGGCGTACCAGTTGCGATTCAGCCGTCCGGCCAGGCGGGAAGCATAGCGAAGCAGGGCTTCGCTGTTGGGGCCTCTTGAACTCAAGGCCACCATGACCTGGTCCGGGCTTGAAGGAAGGTCTTCCGCCAGCGGATCGCGCCTGCGGGAGTCGATCTGCGCGGCCAGCTCGCGCAGAGTCAGTACACGGAGCTGTTCCAGATTGGCGGGAATAAAAAAATGATTCAGGGCTGTTTCAATGCGGTCTTTTGTGTATACCTTGCCTTCCGTCAGGCGGCGGCGCAAATCCTCCGTGGTGATATCCACGTTAACTATTTGGTCCGCTTCAGAAACAATATGGTCCGGAATCCGCTCCCGGACCTTGACGGCTGTGGCGCGTTCAACGGTTTCATACAGGCTTTCCAGGTGCTGGACATTCAGGGTGGAAATCACATGGATGCCGGCCGATAAAATCTCTTCCACATCCTGATAGCGCTTGGCGTTTTTGCTTCCCGGCACGTTGGTGTGGGCGAGTTCATCCACCAGCACCACGTTGGGCCGGCGTGTGAGAATCGCATCAAGATCCATTTCTTCAATGTCTATTCCGCGATAAACGATTTTACGTAAAGGGATCAGTTCCAGGCCTGTCAACAAAGCCGCTGTTTCAGCCCGTCCATGGGTTTCAACAACACCGATTGCGGCGTCGATGCCGTCTTTTTTGAGACGGTGCCCCTCAAGGAGCATCTGATAGGTCTTACCCACGCCAGCCGCATATCCCAGATATATTTTCAACCGGCCCCGCTGGGAGCGTTTGATTAGTCTCAGAAAACTGTCGGCGCGATTCTCATTCATTTCATTTCCCCATTTTGTCCAGGACCAGATTAAGGCGTATAATATTGACTCTCGGTTCGCCGAATATTCCAAGATCCCGGCCTTCCGTCAGGCTCGCCACAATCTGCTTGATCCGTCCGGGGGCAACATTGCGGGATGCCGCAATACGCGGAATCTGCCAAGCCGCCGCTTCAGGGGAAATATGCGGATCAAGCCCGCTCGCCGAAGCCGTCACAAGCTCGACAGGCACAGGGCCTTTTGCGCCGGGATTTTCCTTCAGCAAGCGTTCAGCATCAGCCTGTATGCGCTCCTTAAGCTTCCGGGAAGACGGCCCGAGGTTCGAACCCCCGGAGCTCGCAGCGTCAAAGCCGTTTCCTGCCGCGGATAGCCTTGGCTGGAAAT
>DAIEHU010000231.1 GCA_027353395.1 Desulfobacteraceae bacterium | reverse complement strand
GATCCCGCAACCGATACGGATGCTCTGTGCGACCCCGAATCCACCCGCATGAGCCTGCTGGACCTGGCCGAATTAAAATCCGAGGGATTTTCCACCTATTTCAGCCCAAGCCAGATCATGAACCGTCTTTATTGCGGACAAACCAGCCTTCTGACCCTTCAGATGGAGCACTTTCCCAGCCATTTTCCGCATGACGGCTGGGTTGTGGACGCAGCCTTGGCGGTTTTCAAACAAGAAAAACCGGACATGGCGTATATCCTGCTGGCCCAGTGCGACGACGGCGGGCATTGCATCGGAAACGGATGGGATATTTCGGAATTTAACCCTGCTGCGAGCTTTCATCCCTATCCGGCGAACTGCATTGAAAAACCCGGATACCGGATGATCAGCAGCCGGAATCCGCTGATTTTCCGGGAAGCAACGCTGGATGTGATCCGGGATGTGGATGTGCAGTTCGGCCGTTTGCTGAAGGGACTGGACGATCAGGGGATATTGGACAAGGCCGCCGTGATTCTGCTTTCTGATCACAGCGCGGAGAATCATATCGCCAGCACTGATTTCATGTCAACGGACGTCATGGGGATTCTTCAGAAAAACCGGCTGGTGACCAATAATGAGGTGTACGCCTTCAGCGTCAGCAGCTATGGCGCGCTGTATTTCCGGGATAAAAAGGACAAGGCACCGGAAGCGGTTGCGGCATTGAAAGCCCATAAAGCCTTAAATCCCCAGACCCGGAAATGGGAATGCCCGTGGTGGGTGCTTGACCGCAATGACATGAAGGCCGGAATGAACGGTGTCAGTCTGCCCGGAGAACTCTATCACACTTTCTATATCGATAAAGACCGGGAAAAATCCATGATCTGGCCGGATATGATGATCTTAGCCAAAAACGGCTGGCAGATACCGGCCTATAACGGGCATATCCCGAATGTGGGGATCAAGGTGCCCGCATGGACGCCGCCCTTCCGGGTCTATAACGGCGGCCACGGTTCAGTGGACACGCTGCCCATTGTGGCGGCGGTGTCCCTCCCCGAAGGACGCTCCGGCGTGAACGACCGGGCGGTAAGGATCGCGGACCTGGGCGTCACCGCCGCGTCCGTGTTCGGATTAAAACTCCAGAGTACGACGGCAGGGAAGAATTTGAGCGGGGATTTGTAATTCCAATTCGCATTCAAGCGGCATCTGCGTTGGCTGCGTCGCCGGGAACCAGCAAATAAGGTTTATTTTATTTTTCATCAGATTTTCATATAATCAACCATGCGTGTAGCTGCTGCAATTGCTTGTTTAATTCGATTTTTTCAGCCTGGAAGGAGGAATCATGTCCCGACTTCTGAATGCATTTTTCAAATCCACCTGGGGGAACACCTCGATTCCCTTTGAGGTTCTTTTTGCCGACGGCACCCGCTACTGCAATAACAAAGCCCAACCGAAAGTCACCATCCGATACAAATCCAGACTGGCGCAGCTAAATACGATTATCAATCACGGATGGGGGCTGCTCGAATCCTATGTCAACCAGGGGGTGGATATTGACGGAGACCTGAAGCTCCTCATCCGGGCAGCGGCTGAAACCGGCCCATCTCTTATCGAAAACACCTGTCAGCTTCGAATTCCGAACCCGTTGATCCGCATCCGTAATTTCTGGCATGAAATCCGTTACGGCAACCGTCGCTTGCCCCAAGCCGTCAAAAACGCGCTGTTCCATTACAACCGGGGGTCGGAAATCTTCTGGCAGTATCTGGACCCCACCATGACCTACACCTGCGCGTACTGGAAAAATGACACCCGGACGCTTGCGGAAGCCCAGGAAAACAAACTGGACCATGTGTGCCGGAAACTCATGCTGAAACCCGGCGAGCGGTTAATTGATGTGGGCGGGGGATGGGGCTCGCTTCTTTTTCATGCGTGCGAAAAATACGGGGTGCTGGGAACAAATTTAAGCCCCACCATCGACCAGAACCGATGGCTGCGCCAAAAAGCAAAGGAAAAAGGGCTTGAGAATAAAATAGCGATTCAGGAAAAAGATTTTCGGCAGGTGGAGGGCGTCTTTGACAAATACGCATCACTGGGCGTCTACGAACATGCGGGCAAAGGCCAGCTTGCCGACTGGATCCGGGGCATGGCGAAAAGCCTGAAATCCGGCGGCATCGGCGTGTTGCATTTCATCGCCCATGACCTGTCCATGGAAACGGATTTTTTTATCCGGAAATACATTTTCCCAGGCGGCTATCTGCCGGGTCTTGCTGAAACAATTGAAATCATGGCAAAACATGGGCTTGAAATACTGGATATTGAAAATCTCCGGCGGCACTACGCCCTGACCCTGGATGCCTGGGCCAAAAACTTTGACGACAAATGGGAGGCAATCCACCGCTATGATCCGGAGCGTTTTAATGAAAAATTCCGGAGAACCTGGCGGGCGTATCTTCAAACCTGCGCCGAGTTTTTCCGCACGGAAAACACGGTGCTGCGGGTGTACCAGATCACTTTTTCAAAAGGGAATACAAAGGATTATCCCATGGGCAGAGAATTTCTGTATCAAAAATGACGGCTTTGCCGAATTTTTGAAAGCCCTGGGCTGAAATGGAGATACATGAGGGACGACCGGCAGCCTCTGGATATAAAAAAATCTTCCAGGCGTTCAAACAAAACCGGTTTGTCCGGCCAGGTGAAGTCTTTTTTCATTTCCTTGAGCGCCGCCCATTTTGCCGCCGCTTCCGGATCGTCCCCAAACGCCCGGTTTTCGGCTTCATCACACAGAAAAAACGCGCACACCACCGGCTTGATTCGCCACAGACAGCCGTGTTCCGACAGAAAAATGCATTTGACCGCGCTCGCCTGGCGTTGAATTGCCGCCTCGATCCTGTCCAGATCCGCATCATCAGACGCCAGGGCGTTGACCGCCACATCCGCGAAAAACGCGATGATGCCGTCTTTGGAGCAACAGGCGCTGAGGCGGCCTGCAAAACATTTTTCGGTACAGATGCCTTTAAAATGCGCGTCCAGAAAACTCCCGACCTGTGACCTGAAGGCCTGATAATCGACGATTTCCGCCTTTAATGCGGTAAGTTCCGCATCCGTCAGCGCATTCAAATGCCGCCGGACCATCCGGAGGGCTTCGAGTTGTTCTGATTGGTAAGCGTTCATGGAATGGAAGGCATAAACATTTTCGTATTTTTGTTCAGATACTCGCCGGGAAGGGATTTCGGGCAATTGCCGGGAAGAAGCATCCCGGCCTGCAAAAAAAACAGGCGCAGGATTTCCCCGCGCCTGTTTCATTTTTTCCGTGATCGTAAAAAAAACTATTTGCCGCCGCGTTTGGACGCTTTCAGCGGGTTGACTTTGGCCTGTTCTTTAACAACGATGGTAATATGGGTTGCAAGATTGCAATCGCCGTTTTTCCATTTTATGACAGGCGCCGGGGCCACTGAACAATACCATCCGGTTTCATATTCCTTGCTTCTACCGCATCCGGTGCATTTTTCCACGACCGCGTTACAGGCCCCGCCTGTATATGAGCATCCATTCTTCTTCATGAACACGCATTCTTCGCCTTTTCTGACTGTTGCACAAATCATTTTGCATATCCTCCGTTTTCTTTTTTTCTATAAATAACGGCGCCAGATTTCGGGCGCCGGTATAAAATAGCTGAATATCAAAAAAACAATAAATTGGGTGACATCACTTAATCAAAACCGCATTCCTTGTCAATCATTTTTTTGGCTCCCAATATTCCGGATATGCCAACGGCATATTCGCCGTCCCTCACTGACCGCCAAAACAAATCTTGATTTAATGGTGAAAAATTGCCAAGTTAAGGGCTGTCAACGTTCTATACCCACATAATCAGCTAAGGAAAATCCATGACCGACCACCAGGCGATTGATCAGGCAATCGGCGTTCTGAGAACGGAAGCCGCCGGCATTCTCAATCTAATTGAAAAAGTAGACGATGGATTCATCCGGATGGTGGACTTGATATGCAAGTCCCGGGGACGGGTGATTATTGCCGGCATCGGGAAATCCGGCATCATCGGCAGGAAAATTGTCGCGACATTAAACAGCACCGGAACCCGCTCCATTTTCCTGCATCCGGTGGAAGCCATGCACGGCGATCTGGGTATCGTCTCCAGAGAAGATATTTTCATCGCCTTGTCCAACAGCGGCGAGACCGACGAACTGAACGCGCTCCTGCCGAGCATCCGCAACGCCGGATGCCCCATTATCGCCTTTACCGGCAATAAGGGATCTACTCTGGCCGGGCTCAGCGATATCGTCATTGATGTAGGTGTCGACGCCGAGGCATGCCCCCTTGGCCTTGCGCCCACCACCAGCACCACCGCGCTGCTGGCCATGGGCGACGCCCTGGCCGTGGTGCTCATCAACCGCAAAAAATTCACACCCAATGATTTTAAAAAAATCCATCCCGGCGGCAATCTCGGGCACCGGTTGTCTTATAAAGTTCAGGACATCATGCTGACCGGAAATGCGGTTCCCGCTGTCCATGAGGGCGCGGGCATGGACGCGGCCCTGGATATGATGGATCGAAAGAAACTGGGCGTGGTGCTGATTTTAAAAAAGGACGAAACCCTTTCCGGAATTATTACCGATGGCGATGTGCGGCGAATGCTGGTCAATAAAATCAACGTGTTTGAAAAGACAGCGGACGCGCTCATGATCCCGGGCCCGAAATCCATCGCGGAAACCACCCCGCTCTACGACGCCTTAAATATCATGGAAACTCACCAGATCACGGTGCTGCCGGTGATCGGCCCCGGCG
>DAIEHU010000230.1 GCA_027353395.1 Desulfobacteraceae bacterium | reverse complement strand
TTTAAGTTTGATGATCTCGTAAAAAGTCCGCAACTCGTCATGCCGGTCCCGGATCGGAGTCCGGGATGACGGCTCCTGAATCCATAACTTATTGAATATACTTGATTCCGGCCTGCACCGGAATGACGAAAAAAGGAGAAAATCGACTTTTTACGAAATCATCAATTTTGCCCTTCTCGAAAACTCATCCCTTTTGTTTCCGGATTTTTAATCTGTTCGGATACCTGTTTCCAAAATCTGGCCGCACAATCCGGTAAGGTTAAATTCAGGCCATGATCAGCATAAAAAATCCCCAGCTTTACAATTTTGCGTAAGCAGTCCATAATTTCAGCCGAGAAACATTGATCAGATTTAAAAACTATTAGTCACCGTGAATTGCTGCCATGGTGAGCATATCTAGTGCGACAGGCATCACTTCCCGGCCAAATCCACCAGCGCCGACAATTCCGTAAAGCTGCATTACAAGTCTCCTTGGGGCTAACGCATTGCTCACCGGAGAGGGCCGCTTTTTGGCCCGAATCCGGTGGAACAAAATGTTGGGCAAAATCTATAGAATTCCTATTGCTTTAAGGCTTGCCGTTCCAAGTTCTACGCGTTTGTTTGCATCTGATGCTTTCAGAATATCCATGTTCAATGCAAAAGGGTACACGTAATCACCTTTCTGCACCCATCCAACCCACCAACCGACTCCTTGACCCGGCGCGTTTTGCCAACCCGTTTTACCGTATAGTTTCCAGCCTGCGCCTTTATCTAACAAAATGATCTCACGAACGCTTTTCTGGCAGTCTTGGGGTAACGGCAATCCGCTCTTAGCAAGCTTGGCAAGAAATTGTGTTTGTTCAATTGCACTGATTTCAAGTGGCCCCTTCAACCAGAATGTATCGACGGTGTCCCCGATCTCTTTGTTCCCGTAATTCATCTTCGAAACATTCTCACGCATACGCTCAAGGCCAATACGTCGGGCAAGCTCTTGATAAATTGGGACGTTGGATATAACGATAGCGTCTCGCAACCCCATATCCTTTTCCCAGGCCTTGTTAAGGGGCGGTACATTTGACTTGTAGGGTAAAACTTCATCAACACTTTTTACGGCACCGACTGAAAGCCCAACGAGTGAATTGGGGATTTTAAACGTCGAAGCCGGAATATATCTCTTTTCGGCACGATGTTTGTTGTGACCAATATAAGTGACGGTCTGGGCATCATAGAGAACGAATGTGCCGCTAACTTTCGCGTTTTTAAAAATCTCACTAATTTTAGTGTTTTCCTCCCAGCCGGCAAGAGCCGTAGACGAGATCGAAATGGTCATAAAAGAGACAAAAGAAATACACCATATCCAAGAGTTCTGTTTCAAAATATTCCCCCAGCATCATTCTTGTTTATGCCCAACTTAAGTTTATATGGTTTCCTGATAAAAACGCATTTTCATTTTGCTTCCAGATAACACGCAGGCTGAAAAATTCACAATAATTTTTAATTTCAGGATATTAAATCAATATATGGGGTTTTTTTTGTGTATTATCTGGAAACCAGATAATACACAGCCGTTCTATCGCCCAGGTATGATAATCCGTGAAGATTCCTGTTTTTTCTGCTGCTGCTGGCGCTGCAACTGCTGGATCTGTTCCACCATTTCCGCCAGCGCCTGTTTCATGGCCTGGGGAAATACGTTCATGGCGTCATCAAGCGAGGTTGCCGGCAGTTCCGCCTGGATGGGAAGGGGCCCTTCCGGCGACATGAGCTGGGTATGGCCGATGAAGATTTCCACGCGGGCGGCGTCCGCCGAGCCATCGGGTTTGATGGGGATGAGGCGGCGGATGGAGCCGACCTTCATGTCGGTGATGGATTCTTCCCGGTACAAATTGTTTTTGTCGATTGAAAAATTGATATTGCTGATCTGTTCTTCTGGACGCATGGCGTTTCTCCGTTTTTAAATGGTGGATGAATATTAATTATATATTAACAATATGTTAGTGCCATTTGAAGATTTTTAATCCGGCTGTGAAAAACGCAACGCCGATGGCCAGCAGGATGCCCGCGGCGGAAAGAACGCCCCCCAGTCCTGCTCCTTCAATGAAAACGCCGCGCAGCCCGTCAGCCAGGAGGGTCAGGGGCAGTTTCCGGATCACCGGGATGCTCCATTCCGGGAAATTGTGGTAGCTGAAAAAAATGCCGGACAGCACCATCATGGGCATGACCACCGCGTTCACCAGGCCGTTACCGATTTCCGTGTTGTCCGTGCGGGATGACACGAAAATGGCGATGCCGCCGAAAGCGATGTTGCCGGAGAGAAATATGGCGGCAAGTCCCGGAAAGCTGCCCTGGATGGTGATATGAAACACAAACCAGGTGAAAAGAAACAGCAGGGACGCCTCAATGGCGTTCATGACAATGCGCACCGTCATCAGGGCCAGGAGAAAATAGGATTTTTTCATGGGGGTGGCCACCATGCGGCGGAGCAGCTTTTTGGACCGTTTGTCGATCATGCCGTAGCTCATGCCCCACATGCACGACATCATGATATCCATGGCCATGAGCCCCGGCACCAGAAAGTCGATATACCGGGTGCCGCTGACGGTGAGGGGGCGGACATCGTCAATGGCCGGGACGGCGGCCTGTCCCTTAAAAATACCGGCCAGCTTGAAATAGGTGAACTGGGCGTCGGGGTTCAAGGGGTCGAAATGGTATTCGATCCGGCCGCTGTTTCCGCTCATCACCACGCTTAAATTGCCCCGTTTCAGCAGTATCATGGCCTGTTTCCAGGTGGTTTCCCGGAACACGAAGGTGGTGTCGCCCAGTTTCTCGTCTTTCAGGGTGATGCTATAGACAGGTTTCCCGCTGCTCCCGCTTTCCATTTTTTTTGCATGATTTTTAAGGAAATCCAATATTATCCGGGTATCCTCGATGGAGGAACCGGCGGACGCCGGGGAAACCGGTGACCCGGAATGCGCCAGGCCGGTCACCGCCACCTGCCGCACAATGTCGGGTTTGCGGGTAAATGCGACACCCAGCCCCAGGGACATGAGGATGGGAAAAACAATGCCCCAGAAAATAACCGCCGGGTGCCGGATGATGTCTTTAAAATGGGCGGATATCAGTTGAAAGAGTTGGCTGTGTCGCATTTTTTATGCATCCAGGCGTCTGCCCGTCATTTCGATAAACAGGTCATCCAGGGTTTTCCGGCGGCATTCCAGATTTTTCAGCCGCAACCCGTTCTGACGAAGGAAATCAAGAAATTCAGGTAGTTCACCCTCAATTCGCGGGAGGATGACGCTGCCTTTCTCCCATCCCGGCACCCATTGGATGTGAAAACGGGACGGTTCGGGCGTGTCGGTTTTTGCCGGGGCTTCTAGGGTGAATTCAATGATTTTCTGGCCGTCTTCCGCTTCGAGCAACTGGGCCAGGGTGCCCTTTTTCAGAATCCGGCCGTGGTCGATGATGATAATCCGGTCGCACAACTGCTCGGCTTCTTCCATGTAATGGGTGGTCAGGATCAAGGAAGTCTGGGACTGCTTGAGGCGCAGCAGAATCGACCAGATTTCCCGGCGCGCATTGGGATCAAGACCTGTGGTTGGCTCATCCAGCAGCAGAAGCCTGGGACGGTTGAGCAGGGCGATGCCGATGGCCAGCCGCTGCCGCTGGCCCCCGGAAAGGTTGACCACATAAGACCGGCTTTTTTCCGCAAGATCAATAATATGAATGATTTCATCCACTCGCCCCCGGTCCAGTCCGTAGAAGCTGGCGAACAGGACCAGGGTTTCCCGCACCGTCAGGCGGTCGAGAAATTGGGTTTCCTGAAGAGACAACCCGATTTGCTGGTGAAGCGCGTCCTCGTTGCCTTTCCATCCCTTGCCCAGGACGAGGATTTCGCCCCGGTCAGGTTTCTGGATGCCCTCGATCATTTCCATAAGGGTGGTTTTACCGGCCCCGTTGGGGCCAAGCAGGGCCACGCTTTGCCCTTTTAAAATTTCGAAATCCACCCCGGCCACTGCCTGAACATGTTTAAAGGACTTATAGACACCTTTGACTTCAATGACCGGATTCATAAGAACCCCTGACGTCCTTACGAACAGCAGCCCGAGGAACAGTCGCAGCCCGAGCCGCATCCGGCGGAATGCTGGGTCGGCGTGTCCGAAATGCTCTTGATTTCGATTTCAAAGGTCAATGTTTTACCGGCCATGGGATGGTTCAGATCCACGGTCACATGCTGGTCGTCCACCGCCGTAATCACCGCGGGCACTTCCTGGCCGTCGGCGGCGCAAAGGCCCACGGTCTCGCCCACCTGGGGATCCATTTCCGGCGGCACATCGGCCCTCGAAAATTTCTGGGTCAGGCTCTCATCCCTGTGGCCATAAGCTTCTTCGGGCGCCAGGGTAAAGGTCTTTTTTTCATTGACGGTCATGCCATGCAAGGCGTTTTCAAATCCCCGGATCAACTGCCCGGCCCCCATCTGGATTTCCAGCGGCTGACGGCCGTAACTGGTATCAAAAACCTCCCCGTTGGTGAGGGTTCCAGTATAATCTATACTGACAAATTTTTTGTTTTCCACTTTTTGCATAAGGTTCTCCTAAAGATTAAAAAATTAATTTTCCTGATAAGATAGGGGTGAATGCGGGCAAGTCAAGGGGGTTCTCCGGATATTGCAATTGTGATGATCTCGTAAAAAGTCCGCAACTCGTCATGCCGGACTTGGTCAGGCATCCAGAATTTATTGAATATACTGGATTCCGACCTGCGCCGGAATGACGAAAAAGGAGAAAATCGACTTTTTGCGGTTTCATCAATTGTAATCAGATGTCAATA
>DAIEHU010000022.1 GCA_027353395.1 Desulfobacteraceae bacterium | reverse complement strand
ATGACATCAAGACGGCAAGAAGAAGGCGACGCAGGCTTACCGTTTGTAAGCCGAGGAGCCGACGACGCAGCCAACGCAGATGCCGCTTGAATGCGAATTGGAATAAGATGGATGGGAAGTAGGGCGGATGGATTCACATGATACCCCTGTGGTGACGGTGGTCGTTTTAAACTGGAACGGGAAAAATCTTCTCCGGGAGTGTCTTGAACGGCTTAAGGATCAAACGTACCGGGATTTTTCCGTTGTTGTGGTGGACAATGGCTCGGTTGACGGTTCCGTTGACTGGTTGAAACTCCGGTTCCCGGATATCCATGTGATCGCGCTTGATAAGAATTACGGATTTTGCCTGGCGAACAATATTGCTTTGCAGGAAATTGATTCCGAATATGTCGCCCTGTTAAATAATGATGCGATGGCCCAAAAGGACTGGCTGGCCCGTCTGGTGACCGCGATGGCGGAGAACCCTTCCGCGGGTTTCGCCACCTCCAAGTTTTTATTTTACGATCAGCCGAATATAATCGACCGGGCCGGAGACGGATATACCCTTGCCGGCGTCGCCACCCTCCGTGGCCGCGGTGAAAACGTCAGCCGGTATGACCGCACGGAATGGATTTTCGGCGCGTGTGGCGGCGCCTCCATCTACCGGATGCGAATGCTGAAAGAAATCGGCTATTTTGATTCTGATTTTTTTTTAATACATGAGGATGTGGATTTGAGTTTCCGGGCCCAGTTGCGGGGGTACCGGTGTTTATATGTGCATGATGCGGTTGTGCGGCATCGGGCAAGCAGCAGCATTAAACATGATTCCCCGGTTTCGGTTTATTATGGGCACCGGAACCTGGAATGGGTGTATCTGAAGAACATGCCCGCAGGACTGATCAGAAAGACACTGATCCTTCATATGGTTTACGTGCTGGCATCTTTTGGCTTTTTTTTAATACGCGGGCAAATCCGGCCGTTTTTGCGGGCGAAACGGGATGCGCTGAAGGGGTGGCGGCGGATGATCCGGCTGCGGCGGGGCATCCAGAATGAAAAGGCGGTGAGTGACCGGTACTTGTGGGAACTTTTTGAAAAAGAGTTTTTTCTTCCCCGATTGCGGCATCGGTTGGGCAAAAGATGAGAGCGTTATTGATCAATAGATTTTTATTTTGTAAGAAAACCATTTGCTTTTTTGCGTGGATGCTGAAAAAAATCAATACGAAAAAGTCGGGGGAAATATTTGGGCGGTTCGGCACAACTCGATATTATCATTGTCAATTATAACAGCACGGATTATCTGGTGCGATGCCTTGAATCGGTGTATCGGGGGCTGGCCGGAAGGGCTGTCAGCATCCATATCGCCGATAATGGTTCCAGAGACGGTGTTGAGCGTTTACGGTTCCGCTTTCCGGAGATTGATCTGCATATCAATGCCTGTAATCTGGGATTTGCCAGGGCGGTGAACCAGTGCATTGCAAAAAGCGGTTCCCCCTTTTTGCTGATTTTAAACCCGGATACCATTGTCGGGAAGGAATTTTTTGATTCAGCGATTGAATTTATGGAAACCCATCCGCAGGTGGGCGTCCTGGGGCCAAAAATTTATGACCATGATTTCAAAGTCCAGGGATCGGCAAGATCGTTTCCCACACCCGTTACCGCCCTGTTCGGCCGGAATACGATGCTGACGCGATTTTTTCCGGACAACCGGATCAGCCGGAAAAATATGTTAAACACGTTTTCCGACGGACGTTCGCCCATAAGCGTCGACTGGCTGTCCGGGGCCTGTCTGTTTGTCAGGCGGCAGGCCGTTGACATGGCCGGGGGCCTGGACAGCCATTTTTTCATGTATTGGGAGGATGCGGACTGGTGTATCCGGCTGAAACAAGCCGGTTGGGATATCATCTACTATCCGGCGGCGTCAGTGGTCCATTTTGTGGGCGGCAGCAGTGAGCGGAATTTAATGAAATCGGTGCTGGCATTCCATAAAAGCGCCTATTATTTTTTTAACAAATATTACCAATCCCCTTTTGGCGTTTTAAAGCCACTGGTCATCATGGGATTGAGCGTGAGGGCTTGTTTTGTGCTGGCCGTTCACGGCATCCGCCGGTGGGTTGCAAAAAATAAAAAGTTTTCCACGGGGCGATCCGTCAAACAGGCGGTCAAAGATGAATAAGCGGTTATTTACAAGGTAGGTCAAATGAAAATATTAGTTACCGGCGGCGCCGGTTTTATCGGTTCCCATCTGACGGACCGCTTGATCAGGGATGGCCATGAGGTGATCGCTGTTGATGACTTAAGCACCGGCAGCATTAAAAATATCCAGCAGCACGGAAAAAACAAGCGGTTTCAGCTTATTGTCGATACGATTTTAAATGAAGCCCTGATGAACGAGATGGTGTCAGCCTGTGATCAAATCTACCACATGGCTGCGGCGGTGGGTGTCAAGCTGATTATGAACCGGCCGGTGGAAACCCTTGAAACCAATGTCAAGGGCACGGAAATGGTGCTGGCCATCGCCAATAAATATAAAAAAAAGGTACTCATCGCCTCCACCAGCGAAGTGTACGGAAAAATAATGACCAACAACGGTTCCCCGCCGCTCAATGAAGATGCGGACCGGCTCATGGGCGCAACCACCAAACGGCGCTGGGCCTATGCCTGTTCAAAAGCGTTTGATGAGTTTCTGGCGCTGGCCTATTACGATGAAAAACGGCTGCCGGTGATTATCACCCGGTTGTTTAATACGGTGGGGCCCCGGCAAACCGGCCAGTACGGCATGGTCCTGCCCAATTTTGTCCAGAAGGCGCTGATCGGCAAGCCCATTATCATTTACGGGGATGGTTCCCAGTCCAGAAGTTTTACGCACATTGCCGATGTGGTGGAGGCCCTGGTCAAGCTGATGGATGCGCCTCAGGCGATTGGGCAGGTGGTCAATGTGGGAAATAAAGAAGAGATCACCATTCAGGCCCTTGCCGAGATGGTTAAGGAAATGACCGCCAGTTCCTCGGAAATCGAACATATCACCTATGACCGGGCCTATGGCCCCGGTTTTGAAGACATGCAGCGGCGGTCGCCGGACATCAGCAAGCTGAAAAATTTAATCGGGTATGAGCCCCGAAATGATCTGCGATCCATTGTTCAAAGCGTGATTGATTATTATCTGTAACCCATGAATCCGTTTTTGGCTCATAGTGCCGCTTTTTCAGCCGCTTTCGGGATGTCGCTGATCCTGACGCCTCTTGTCCGGCGCATGGCGGTGAAATATGGCTGTGTCGCGGTTCCCAGGCAGGACCGATGGGCCGCGAAAACCACGGGACTATTCGGCGGCGTCGGTATCTTTATCAGTCTAATGACGTCCTGGCTGTTGTCCGCCTGGTTGTTAACCCCCTGTCAAATCTACATTCTTCCGCTGCTGCCCGTGGCCCTGGGGGGAACGGCCATGTTTCTGCTGGGGCTCGCGGATGATATCTCCGAGATAAATCCCCAGTACAAATTAATCGGTCAGGTGGTGGTGGCGTCGCTTCTGGTGATTTTTGGGTTTCAGTTCTCCTGGTTTGAATCTAAAACCGCCAATCTGGTGGTCAGCGTTTTCTGGATCGTCGGAATCACCAATGCTTTTAATTTATTGGATAATATGGACGGACTATCCGCCGGTATCGCCGCGATTTCCGGTTTTTTTCTGTTTGTCTGGCTGATGATGCTGCCGGCAGGGGATTTTCAGGGTTCGCCTGTTCCATTGATACTGGCCGCCTATATCGGCAGCCTGCTGGGGTTTTTATTTTATAATTTTAATCCCGCTTCCATTTTTATGGGAGACGCCGGGAGCCTGTTCATCGGGTTCATGCTGGCCGCACTGACGCTGATGGAAACGCCGCCGGAAGTCCAGGCCGTGTCTCAGCAGCTTAGGGGAGGGCTTTATGCGCTCCCGTTTTTTAACCAGCTTTCCGTAATCGCGGTGCCCTGCCTGATTCTGTTTATTCCGATTATAGATACCGCGTTTGTCAGTGTGATGCGCAAGCTGTTTGACCGTTCGGTCTTTCAGGGGGGCCGGGATCATTCCTCCCACCGGATGGTGGCCATCGGGTTTTCGGAAAAAAAGGCGGTGATGGTGCTCTACCTTTTCGCCATCCTCTCCGGGCTTCTGGCATTGGGCGTTTACCCTCTGAAAATGGGCGTCAGCATTGCGATCATCACCCTGTATCTGCTTCTGGTGCTGTTGTTCTGGCTGTATCTGGCCCACGTGAAGGTCTATGAAAAACCGGCGGATAACAGCCGGAAACAGCCTGGCTTTCTCGTCCCGGCGCTCATGGAAGCCGGTTATGGGCGGACTTTTTTTTCGGTTCTACTGGATCTGATGCTGATCGCCCTGGCGTATTACGCCGCCTATCTGCTGCGGTTCGGCGGAGATGTCGGGCCGGATTTTCAGAATTTTATCCGGTCCCTGCCGATTTTGTTCGCCTGTCAGATTTTTTGTCTTTACGCCGCCGGCGTGTACCAGCGGCTGTGGCGCATATCAAGGCTTGGGGATTTGTCCGTTTATGTTAAGGGTGTAACGGGCGGCGCCGTGCTGGCCGTGCTGGCGATCGTGCTCGTATATCGGTTCCAGGGGTTTTCCAGGGCGGTATTTATTATTTATTGGGGCGTGATGCTGATTCTGCTGGCGTTTTCCCGGTTTTTTTTCAGAATGCTGGATGACTGGGTGGCGCGGGAAAATCATAACGGAAAACCGGCGTTGATTTATGGTGCCGGTGTCGGCGGCCAGATGGCCGTTCGTGAAATAGAGACCAACGGCGAGCTGGGATTGTTTGTGGTGGGCTTTATTGATGACGATCCCAGGAAGAAAGGCAAGAAAATTCAGGGCTATCCGGTTTTCGGCGGAAAGGGCTGCATTGAGGCCATTGTCAATAAACATGATATTAAAGAAATTATCGTGTCATTTAAAGACAACGGAGAAGAAACAAAAAAGGATATAAAACGGTTGTGCTTGCGGACAGGCATTGAAGTATTGGTATCACGGATGCAGGTTCTTATCAGGCAGTAATATCCCATTGACCGGTTTTGCTGTTATACAGCCAAGTTATTGAGAAGAAGCAGAAATTGTTATGATGGAGCGGAAAGAATATGCTGATCACCATAGTCATCCCTGTATATAACGGCGCTGGAACCATCAGGGCGCTGGTTGATAAACTGGTAGCCGCCTTGGAGGGTCAGGAGCATGCGCTTCAAATCGTACTGGTCAATGATGGCAGCCTGGATAACAGCCGGGAGGTCTGCCAGGCCCTGAGCAGGGAATATGGCGCTGTTATAAAGTTCATCGATCTTGCCAAAAATTTTGGCGAGCATAATGCCGTCATGGCGGGTCTCAATTATGCGGATGGCGATTATGTGGTCATTATGGACGATGATTTTCAAAATCCGCCCGAAGAAGTGCCCCGCCTGGTCCGGGAGGCGGTAACACACAAGCACGATATCGTCTATACGTATTATCAGAAAAAGGAGCATTCCTGGGGAAGAAACCTGGGAAGCCGGTTCAATGACCGGGTCGCCACAATCCTTTTGGACAAGCCGCGGGATCTCTACTTGTCGAGCTTCAAGTGCCTCAGCCGCTTAGTGGTCAATGAAATCATAAAATATACCGGGCCATACCCCTACATTGATGGCCTGGCCCTCCGGTGCACCCGGAATATCGGGAAAGTCATGGTTCAGCATGAAAAGAGGCAGGAGGGCAGATCGGGATACACCTTACGGAAACTGATCCATTTGTGGCTCAATATGTTTGTGAACTTCTCTGTTATTCCCTTGCGGATCAGTTCCGTGCTTGGGCTTGCTTTCAGCATTTTGGGCGTCATGCTTGGCGCGGGCATTGTTCTGGAAAAGATGTTCTCGCCAGCCATGCCGGTTGGGTATACTTCTTTGGTTATCGTGGTCATTGTCTTTTCCGGTGTACAGCTTTTCATGCTCGGTCTGTTGGGGGAATATCTGGGGAGGATGTTTTTAAGCAATAATCAAACCCCTCAGTTTGTTGTCCGTGAAGTCCATCAGGAAGGATTAACAGGGGAAATGCAAAGGAAGGAAAATGGTGAAACAAGACCAGCTTAGCTGCTTTTTTGAAAAAGATGTCCTGATTACCGGGGGCTTGGGATTTATCGGAAGCAATCTGGCCATAAAGCTTGTCCGCCTTGGGGCCAAGGTAACGCTACTGGATGCCATGATAGATGAGCATGGCGGAAATCTTTATAATATTGAACCTGTCAAGGACAATGTGTTCATCAATTTCAGCGATGTCAGGGACGAAAACAGCATCAAATATCTTGTGCGCGGCAGAGATTATATTTTTCACCTGGCGGGTCAGAACGATCATATTCTCAGTCTGGTGAATCCATTCCCCGATATTGATATCAATATCAAGGGCGCCGCCATTCTTCTGGAGGCATGCAGGAAATATAATCCCAAAGGCAGGCTTATTTATACAGGCACCCGTGGTGAATATGGCCCCGCCGCCAGGCTGCCGGTCAATGAGGATACGCCGATCAACCCGAAGGGTATTTATGAATTATCGAGCCTGACCGCCCAGAGGCTGTTTCAGATTTATCACAATAACCATTCGGTGAAATCCATTACCCTTCGTCTGACCAATATCTATGGGGAGCGGGCACAGATGCGGCATAACCGGTTTGGTGTCGCCAACTGGTTCATCCGGCTGGCCATTGATAATGAAACCATCAAGGTTTTTGGCGATGGATCATTGATCCGGGATTTTTTATCTGTTGATGATACGGTTGATGCCATACTGATGTGCGCAGCGACGGAAGAGGCGTATGGCGAGGTCTTTAACGTGGGCGACGACAGGCCTTCAAGCTTTCTGGAACTGGCCAAAACGGTTGTTGATGTTGCCGGAAGCGGGCGGTGGGAATTCGCGCCCTTTACTCCA
The DNA here is from genome assembly GCA_027353395.1 of Desulfobacteraceae bacterium. Lineage (GTDB taxonomy): Bacteria > Desulfobacterota > Desulfobacteria > Desulfobacterales > Desulfosalsimonadaceae > SURF-3. The sequence continues at coordinate 9,798 of DAIEHU010000022.1, read as the reverse complement.
GAACGTGCGGCCCAGGAGCCGGGTGATTTCTATTCGGATATTTCCAAAATCAAAAGAATCGTCGGCTGGGAGCCCCGCTGTGACCTGGCTGAAGGTATCCGGAAAACCGTGGCCTATTATCGGGAAAACAAACCATATTATTGGTAGGTGTGATAATCGTAAGGAGATGAATTGATGCAGATTCCTTTTTTTGAACTTAACCGGCAGTACCTCGACATTCAGGAGGAGATTGATCAGGCCGTGGCCGAGGTTTTCAAGAGCGGCTGGTATATTTTAGGGGAGGAATTAAAGGCGTTTGAAACAGAATTTTCCGCCCATTGCCGGGGCGGGTACGCCATCGGCGTCGGCTCCGGAACGGATGCGCTTCAGCTTGCGCTGCTGGCCTGCGGGGTGAAGCCAGGCGATGAGGTGATCACGGTCCCGAATACCGCTGTCCCGACAGTTGTGGCCATTGTTGCTGCCGGAGCGCGGCCCGTGCTGGTGGATATCGATCCCAAAACCTATACAATGGATCCGGAACGCCTTGAATCTTATCTGAAGGCGCAGCAGCTTCCCTTAAAAGCAAAGGCGGTTATTCCCGTTCATTTGTACGGCCATCCTGCCGATATGAATCCCATCATCGAAATAGCCAGAAAGTTTGGGCTGCGGGTGATTGAGGATGCCTGTCAGGCGGTTGGCGCCGAGTATTGCGGGGCCAGGGTGGGAATTCTGGGTGATGCGGGCTGCTTTAGCTTTTACCCGACCAAAAATCTGGGCGGATATGGGGATGGAGGCATGGTGGTGGTGAATGAGGCGTCCCTGGCCAATCATCTGCGGATGCTTCGGAATTATGGAGAGGAAAGTAAATATAATAACGCTGTTTTTGGATACAACAGCCGCCTTGATGAATTGCAGGCAGCCGTGCTGCGGGTGAAACTGCGATATCTGGATGTGTGGAATCAAAGAAGACGGAGCATTGCCGGTCTTTACCGCGATCTTCTCGCGGATGCGGATCTGTCGCTTCCCTGCGAGGCGCCGTATGCCAGGCATATCTACCACCTGTATGTCGTCCGCTCACGGGAGCGGGACCATCTCCAACGGAAATTAAAGGAACATGGCATCATCACGAGCATCCATTACCCAATGCCGGTCCATTATCAGAAAGCCTATCAGATACTGGGTTATAGCAGAGGTGATTTTCCCGTGGCCGAGCGGTTTTCATCCGAGATACTTTCTCTTCCCCTGTATCCTGAACTCACGGATGAGCAAATTGCGTATATTTGTCATTGTATTTCGGTATGAGAAGACCATAAGAGGAGGTTCATCGGAAGATGGAATGGCATGAATACGAAGTCATGTTCAGACTGGAGGAGGATTACTGGTGGTACCTCGGATTGCGGGATATCGTTTTCCGTTATCTGAACCCGTTCATCGGGGGGAATACATCAGCAATGGTTCTGGATGCCGGGTCCGGTACGGGAAAAATGCTTGAAATGTGCAAGGGCTGCCGCGCCTATGGTCTTGAATTTTCAGAACATGCCTTTCCATTTCTTAAGATGAGGGGACTCGGCAACCTGGTGCGATCTTCAGTCTGCCGCATTCCTTTCAGGGATCAGGCCTTTCATTGTGTTGTTTCTCTGGATGTCCTGTATCATGCGGGGGTGGAAAATGATGCGGAAGCCCTGGGCGAAATCCACCGTGTCCTGAAATCAGACGGCCTGCTGATACTCAACCTGCCGGCTTTCGAATTTTTACGCAGTGAGCATGATCTGGCTGTTCACACCCATCGCAGGTATCAAACCGGTGAACTCCGGCGCAAACTGGAGAGTGCCGGATTTTCTGTAGAGATGATAAGTTATCGGAATACCATTATTTTCCCGATAGCCGCCCTGGTGAGATTAATGAAGAGGGCAAACCCAAGGAAAGGTCCGGCGCATGGGATTAAATCTGATCTTAACCGGTTGCCTTCATGGATGAATAAAGCGCTTTACCATATCTTAATTCTTGAGAACACGCTCTTGCGTCGCGGATTGACTTTTCCTTTCGGACTTTCCGTATTTTGCATAGCCAGAGCGCGCATATTATAATTATAGGAGTCGCAGTCATTGATGGCCGACAGTCGAAGAAATAGCAGCATGATCATGGCGCTGATCGTCGTGATTCTTGGCGCCGCATTTACCGCATGGTGCGTAGATGCTTCATTTAATAGGGGAAATCTCTCATCAATCCCAAATTATGATGATGTGACGTATTTTCTAAGCGCCACAAAGGTTCTGGAAGCGTTCCGCAGTTCGGGCTTTCATGGGGTTGCTGATGTGATTCATCAACGTGCCGCTGTTTTACACTCTCCTTATTCAACGATGCTGGCGGCGGCGGCTTTCGCCACGCTTGGATACAACGACAGCTCGCCTTATATTTTTAACTTTCTGGCGATTCTCCTGTATCTTTTTTTTCTTTGCCACATCCTCCGGGATTTACCGCTTACGATGCGATGCGCGATGATGGTTTTTTTTCTTACCTTGCCATTCGCGACGATGGCGGTGGTCGAATTCCGTCCCGACCTTTGCTGGGCGACACTGGTTGGGTTTTGTGCGGTCTTCGGAGTTTCCAGCCGCGCCTATTTTGACGATTGGCGGCAGCCTGCGATTCATGCGCTCCTGTTTGCGCTTTCTCTTCTGGTGAAGCCATCAATATTTGCAATGACCATTGTTGTATTCGGATTGTCCGTTTGTTATCAGATGGCAATGGCATTGATTGATCGCCGCGAATTATCATGGAGGGTGATCGCCAAGTTCGCATCGATATATATGATCGTGTCATTCGTGATAGCAGGTCCATATTTTATTTTTTTCGGCGTTGACATCTGGGACTATTTTTTGAAAAATCTGTTCGGCTCAAATAAGGAGATCTGGGCGTATCAGGGTGACTGGCTGCATCAGGCGGGATATTATCTTGCCGGGGGGGCGGCGGCAAGCAATCTGGGCTATTCCGGATGGATCGCCGGCTGTTTTTTTCTGACGGGGACGGTTGCGGCAATTGTGCGGCGGGATGCGGCCGGGATGAAACTTGCGGGCGGATTATGGGGTATTGTCATTCCGGTTTATCTCATCAATTCCCTGGTGGACATGAAATCTCCGTTCGTCGGCGCCGCATTTTATTCGATCTTGATATTCGCATCGGCCTGTTTGTGGAATAACGCGGTGTCAGCTTTCTTGCTCCGTCATCCCCAATCAAAGCGCATCTGGACGGCAGGGATGATTGCGCTCGCGGTTTTCAGCATGATGCTTTATCAATGGCCGCAACACAGCGGGAGAATGGCCTCGCCGCTCGGGCGTGATTTCAAGTATGTGGGAGAGCGTGTGATAAGTGCAATCAGTGGTCTTCCGCTACCGAAAAACCCCATGATTGTCTTTACACAATCCGGGCCGGTGATTTGTGAAAATATCGAGATGTGGTTTGCTATGCATAACATTCCGATATCTATTATTAATATGTCCTGTTTTCATGATCTCGCGTTTGAGAGGGTTGTCAGCGGCGCCGATCTGATTTTTCTTCAGGATCCGGGAATGATGGGCGCATTTTTACGCCTTCCGTTTGAATCGCTTCAGGCGCAATTGCGGCGAATGGTGAGTGCGGATTCACGGTTCAAGCTGATAAAAACAATAAAGGCGCTGGATGGCAAATATATTTACATTTATGTGAATAAACGGAGAATAGCGGCTTCCATAGATAGCGGCGGCACAACTTGCAGCGATCAGAATGTTTTTCCAAATCATACGGATGCGGCTGGTCATTGAGCCATAAAAACTTGTCCATTATGAGGCATATGCCATTGTCAAATATCACATCACAAGAAGTGAACGTTATTTCCAAAGCGTCGCCGTTTCAGTTCAGGCATTTTTTGAACCCACTTCATTTATTAAGAATACTTATTCGGTACCGGGAGCTGCTCGGCCGGTTTATCTGGTGGGAGGTGAAAAACCGGTACCGGGGAGCGGCACTGGGGATGCTGTGGACCATTATTGTCCCCCTGTTGCGGATTGCGGTATATGTTTTGGTTTTCGCAGTCCTTCTCGGCGGCAAGAAGACGACATGGCATCTTGATTCCAATTATGAAGTCGGGGCCATGATATTCTGCGGTTTTGTCATGTTCAACGTGTTTGCCGATGCGGCGGGAAAAGGCCCCATGCTGCTGTGGGAGAATCAGACTTATGTGAAAAATGTCGTTTTCCCGATAGAGATTATTCCGGTTATTGCAACCGGCGTCGCAGTGGTGCATTCATTGATCGGGGTGGCGGTTTTGGTTTTTTTGGAGCTATTTCGCGGTGGTCATGTGCATTGGACGCTTGTTTATCTGCCTTTGGTGTATATTCAACTGGTGTTTTTTGTCGCAGGACTTTGTTATTTGTTGTCCACGCTCGGCGTTTTCAACAGGGACATTAACAACCTGATGCAAAGCCTGATTCAAATACTGTTTTTTCTGTCGGCGATTGTATTTCCATTCAAGCGGTTGATGACCCTGATTCCGAAGGAATGGGAATGGGTCATACGGGTAAGCATACTGCCATCCATCGTGGATGACGCCCGGCGTGTCATTCTGGAGGGGCAGCCGCCGGACTGGTTCTGGCTGAATGTTAATTTGCTGCTGACATTCATACTGCTTTTGGTGGGATATGCCTGCTTTATGAGTTATAAGAGGGATTTTGCGGATGTCATATGAAGCCCTTTCCATGGAATCGTTCATGGAATCAGATTATTCCTTATCCATCCGGAATGTGGGTAAGATGTTTCACCTTTACAGCAGCTCCAAAGACCGGCTGAAACAGCAGATATTCCGGCATAAAAAATTTTATGATGAATTCTGGGCGCTTCAAAATATCAGTTTTAATATGGAGCGGGGAGAGTCCCGCGGTATTCTGGGGCATAACGGCGCGGGCAAAAGCACGCTGTTCCGAATTCTTGCCGGCACAATGAAACCCACAGCCGGAGATATCCTTTTACGGGGCCGGGTCGGCGCCATCATGACCATGGGCAGCGGATTTCGCCAGGACTTCACCGGAAGGGAGAATGTTTATGTGCTCAGTGCGCTCATGAATATTTCCAGGGATCAGGTTGATGACCAGATGGACACGATTCGGGAATTCGCTGATATCGGCATATTTTTTGACAGCCCGATCCGGACTTATTCCACCGGAATGGTGGCTCGTCTGGCGTTTGCGGTGTATACCACGCTTTCGCCGGATATTTTGATTGTGGATGAAGCGATCAATGTCGGGGACGCGGATTTTCAGAAAAAATGTCATGGACATGTTTCCGATTTGCTTAACAAAGGTATGACGTTTCTTTTGGTTTCCCATAGCCCCGCCATTGTCAGGCAGTTCTGCAAAAAGGCGACGGTGCTGGAAAAGGGAAAGGTGATTTATGACGGGGACGTGGAGCCTGCCCTGGAATTGTATAACCGGACCCGGCCCTGATGGCGGTTTTTAAGTTTATGGATTAAGCCAAAAACAAAAGTGAAAGTGGTTTCCTCTCAAATGAAATATCCCATATTTTTAAACTCAATACCCAAGTCCGGCACCCATTTGCTCGCCAAGGCCCTGATAGGCCTGCCTGGCGTCAGTCACAGCGGCTCCCACCTGGAGCGGAAAAAACTCGCCGAGTTTGTGGATCCCGGCGTTGATTTCCCGGTTGAAGGCAGGGAGGATATGCATATCCCCAATGATATGCCGGCGATTGAACGGCTTTTGCGGACGATCGGGCCGGGACAGTTTATCACGGCGCACATGGTGTTTAATTACCCCATGTGCAAGGCCATGAGGGAAATGAATTACAAGAAATTGTTGCTGTTCAGGGACCCCCGCGATGTCGTGCTTTCCTGGGCGGATTATATCGTCAGGGAGCAGGCCCATCTGCTTTATCCGTTTTTCAGCCAGACGGATCTGGATTTCCGGATCATTTCCGGCATACGGGGTGTTTCCGGAGATATTACAGGGACGCGCCGTCAGGAGCCGATTGCGGAGCTGCTGACGCGGTATGCCCGCTGGAAAACGGAAGACGACGCATTTTTCGTTAAATTTGAAGACCTGATTGGAGAAAAGGGCGGAGGCAGCCGTGATGCCCAGAAAAAAGTGATTGAAGGCATTGCCGCTTATCTTGAAATCGAGTGTCCGGATTCGGTGATTGATACGATATGCGATTCACTGTTCGGCGGAACCTATACATTTAATAAAGGATTGATTGGAGGCTGGCGCGACCGGTTTACAGAAAAACACAAAGCTGTGTTCAAGGAAGAAACTGGTGATCTGCTGATTCAACTGGGATATGAATCGGGCATGGGCTGGTAACCTGAACCCGTCCATATTGCTGATATTTTATGCTGTTTAATTCATACGTCTATATATTTCTGTTCTTGCCGGCGTCGGTGGCGGTTTATTTTTTGCTGAACCATTACCGCCGGCAAAATATTGCCGATGTTTTTCTGGTCTTCGCCAATTTCTTTTTTTACGCTTGGTGGGACTGGCGGTATCTCCCACTGCTTGCCGGGTCGGTGGCATTCAATTTTTTTGTCGGGAATCGGCTGTCCCCGCAATCCGGCCGCTTCAATTCCAGCCAGAGGAAAACGGCACTCATTTTCGGCCTCACGGTTAATATCGGCGCGCTGGTTTTTTTTAAATATGCGGATTTTTTTATTGAAAATCTGAACCTGATGACAGGCCTGCACATTGGCTTGCTTAAGATAGCGTTTCCGTTGGCCATATCATTTTTTACCTTTGTACAGATCGCCTATCTCGTGGATCGATACCGGGGGGGAGTTGAGCCGGAGCGTTTAGTCAATTACGCCCTTTTCGCGACGTTTTTCCCCCAGTTGATTTCCGGACCCATTGTCCGTCACGAGGAAATGAAGCCCCAATACGCCGGACAGGCGCAGCGGCATCTGAACTGGGAGAATATCTATGCCGGGCTTGTGATTTTTTCCATGGGCCTGTTTAAAAAAGTGTTTGTTGCAGACACCTTCGCCGTTTGGGCGACCGCCGGATTCAATCACGCCGGTTCCCTGAACCTGATCGAGGCATGGATTACCAGCCTCAGCTATACCTTGCAGATTTATTACGATTTTTCAGGGTATACGGACATGGCCATCGGGTCCGCGCTGTTTTTCAATATCCGCCTTCCCCGGAATTTTAATTCACCTTATCAGGCGATAAGTATTCAGGACTTCTGGCGGCGCTGGCATATGACATTGTCCGGCTGGCTCCGCGATTATCTGTTTATTCCCCTTGGGGGCAGCCGTGGCGGCGAATTCAACACATACCGGAATCTGATGATCACTTTTGTTTTGTGCGGCCTCTGGCACGGGGCGGGGTGGACGTTCATTTTCTGGGGAGCGATGCATGGAACGGCCATTGTCATTCACCGGATATGGTCGAAAGCGGGTTATAAAATGCCCGGATTTCCTGCCTGGGCTTTAACATTTCTTTTTATTAATGTGGGCTGGGTCTTTTTCAGAGCGCCGGATTTTCATACCGCCATCCGTGTCCTTTCCGGCATGATGGATATCGGCAGCCTGCATTCGGTAGCGGGTTTGAAAACCATGCTCGGTCTGGCGCAAATAAGCCCTGGCGGGGATGCCGGCAAAATCGCGGTCTGGCTTGCCGGTTTTTCAGGGCTTGCATTTTTGGCCGAAAATTCCAACCGGCTCATCGAAAACGTGCAACCCTCCTTCCGCTGGGCGCTCGTTACGTTGATCCTGTTGCTTATGGGAATGCCGGATTTTCAGCAGCCAAGTGAATTTTTATATTTTAATTTCTGAAATGATCCCGGTTGATGCTTGAACAGCAATATAAAAAATACGTTATCTTCATTTTATGCGGTTTTTCCGCTATATATGCCTTGTCAGCGGCATGGGTGCTGACCGGCTATTTTTCTCCCCAAAATGATACGCTCTGGATTAATCATCTCTATCAAAATAAAGAGGCCTACGCGAAATCCATTCAATGCCCCAAAATCGTCATTGTCTCCGGCAGCAGCGGGCTCTACGGCATCAGCGCCGAACAGATAGAACGGCATTTCAATATTCCCGCCGTCAATCTGGCTACTCATGCCGGATTGAGAGATTATTATTATTATCGCGCCAGGGAGAGCTTAAGGCCAGGTGATCTGGTGATTCTGGCGCCGGAATACGCCCAATATTTTATTGATTCGGCCATGAGCGATGTCAAGGCCGATTATATTTTGAATTATGACCGGCCATATTTTCAAGATCTTCCGATTGCAGAAAAGTTTCAGATATTTAAAACATATGCCCATCCCTGGAAAATCGTGCGGGACGGATGTCTGTTTTTCATGAAACAAAAGAAGGGATCGTTTAATGCGCTTTTCAATGCCAGAAAATTAAATAAAAACGGGGATATCATTGGCGGATTCGGGGTGAAGAAATATGCCATAGAGCCGATTTCATTGCTGCCCGGCCGGTTTGAGCCGGGAATATATGGAATGAGAAAACTCTCCGAGTTCATAAAGTGGTGCAAGGCCAGGGATGTTCGGGTTCTTGTCACTTGGCCGGGGACGCTTCCAATGATCAACACCAGCCGGAATGAGCCTTACAGCCGTTTTACAGATCCATTAATGGCATTTTTATCCCATTCGGGCGTTGGGATTCTGGGCCGTCCCAAAGATTTTTTCATGCCTGAATCGTATATGTTTGACACGATATATCATTTAAATCCCGAAGGAATTCATTTTAGAACATCTAAAATTATTGATTTTCTTGAAAAAAATCAGGTATTCCAGGCCTGGCGGCAACATGTCGCAGGAAAGAAAGGCCCTGTTCCCCTAAACAGTTTGCGGGGGGAGGCCGATGTCATTGATAACGGAACGATGGAATTTGGGGAAAATGATAAAGTTTCAGGATGGCGGGCGGTGACCGGCGACAAGAGTCATCCTGACGGGATTGCGGCGTGGGATGACAATGAGGCGTACGGCGGCCGGTATTCGCTGAAATTGATCAACACCAGCGGCGGGCAGGTCCGGTGGGCGGGCGAAAAAGTGTCATTGCCGGCTGGAATCCTTAAAATTTATGCGGGCGGGTGGAGTAAAGCCCAAAATATTGAAGCGACAGCTACTTATTGCATCAATATCAAGACCTTTTTTGAGGATGGGTCTTTCCGGTGGAATACCCAGGGGCTGTTTTTTTCAAAAGGGTCGCACGATTGGGAGCAGGTCCAAACGGTTATTGATTTTGACAAAGCGGTTGTCGCTGTGCAGCCTTTTTTAATTTTATATTCATCCAGATCGGGAACCGCATGGTTTGATGATGTTTTTATCCGGTTGCGGTAAACCGGCGGCAAGATTTAATGGGGCGCTTGGACAAGCAATGGCTTGGAACTGTGCGCCCACAAATTCAATTATATGATATTCCGGGTTCTTCCCCCCGTTCCAAACAGAAATCCCCGCAGAGCGTCACACTCGAGCGGGGATTTTTTATTTATACAGTTTAAAAACGGTTAATCGGCTAAAGTGGATATAAAACAGCCGCTCCCGCCGCCGCTGGATTTATTATTGACGGTGATATCAACCGTGTCTGTATTTTTCATTCCATTGTAATTTTCAACAGTCAATTTAAATGTCAATACAACTGTTTTTTCTGAGATTTTAGGCGCTTCAAACGTCGGCGCGACAGCCGAAGGGTCTGAGATGACCACACCGGCGCCATCAACCTGTTCCCAGAGATAGCTTTTAATCCCTTCATCCGCATCAGAAGAGCCGGAACCATCTAAGATCACCGTGGTGCCTTCATCGACTGACTGATCGGGGCCGGCG
>DAIEHU010000229.1 GCA_027353395.1 Desulfobacteraceae bacterium | reverse complement strand
TGGTTTCAAAAGGATGACCTTCTCCGCGTTTCCGCGTCCCTGCGGGAGAAAAAATATATCTCGCGCAGAGGCGCAGAGAAAAAGTTAAAATGAATTTCTTTCGCCCCGCGTAATTCCAATTCCAAATCAACGAAGATAGCGCCATGATTTGGGATTGGAATAAGTGGGTTATTGTGTCGTTTTTTTCACTGCCGGTTTTTTAGCCGGGGCTTTCTTTTTGGGAGCCGCGGGCTTGGGTAACGCATCTTCTTCTGCGGAGGGTTTTTTCCCGCTCTTTGAGGCCATCAATGACCCCATCAGTTCCGCAGTCTGGGGGGCCAGATAAAAATTTTCCAGCCGGGCCCGGATGCGCTCTTCCAGATACCCTATGGATAAAGCCTTTTCAATGCCGTGAGATAGGCTTTGGGTCAGTTCATTGACCACCATTTTTTCCGTTACCCCCACGTCTTCGATAATCAGTTCCAGCTCCCGGTTCCCGTATTTTTCAAAAAAGAAATGCACCAGGTCCGTGTAAATCTCCTTGAAATAGGGGGTTTTCCGGAAGTGCATCCAGAAGTCATATCCTATGATAAGAAAGTCTTCCATGTCCCCTTCGCCCAGCACGCCGAAATATTCCGACAGCTTTGTTTTGGAAATGGACGTCCAGACCTCATCCCCCATTTCAATGATATGGGCTTCATCAAAATAGTTGTTCAGTGATTTTTCGCTTCGCCGGATGGTGTTGCCGAGGTTTTTTTCAATATAGGCTTTGACGGTTTTTTCCACCGCAAGTTCCAGCGGGTGCATGGTCTTATTGACAGCGAATTTGCCGAGCTTGATCAGGGATGCGATTCCCGGAATTTTCTGGGCCAAAATGTTTTCCGACAACAGGTATTCCTTGATGCCCACAAACAGCACTTCCGATATTTGCTGGGAGTAAACGGAGCTGTTGACAAACCGGCCGATGATGGCTTTCCTGGCGCTCTCCATGCCGCCGATTTTGTCCACAATATCGTCATATGGCTTGCGGGCGAAGATATCTTCAAGCGCTGTTTTTTTGTTTTTGGGTGAGGACAGAACCCGCTGGCTCATTTGGCCGGCCAGTTCCGTGATTCCGCCAGCCACGGGCATTTCCACCACATTGCGTTCGATAATGTCGATCACCTGCTCGGGAGTGATGATTTCCTTCAGGGCTAATTTTTTGATCCATTGGAATACCGCCGCCGTTTCTTCCTTGATGGTCTGCCGGTATTTTTTTGATTTGAAACGGCCCAGCTCATGCTGCACATGGGCTTCCAGTAATGCTTGAATCGCCTGGTCCATAGCTACTCCTGTTTTGTCTGTTCCAGAATCAAAACTCCCAGCATCAGGAGATTGAGTTTTTGGATGGTGGGTTCTGTGGGATACACTGGCTGCGCGTCCGGCGGTGACGGGTATTCCATGACATCCCGGCTGACGAGGGTGATCATGGTTTCAGAAATCATGTCGAGGTCTCCGGCCCGGAATGGGAACGATCTGCCTTGTTTTTTCAAGATTTCCGACAGATCACGGATGATCCCGCCGGTTGCGTCCGTTATGGCGGCCCGGAGTGCGGCGGAACTTCCGGTACGCTCCTGAAAAAACAGGTGGATCAGCCAGGGGGTGTTTTGAAAACAGTCGGTAAATGTTTTTACAAAAGGCCGGGTCAGGTGTTCGATGGCGGCCAACAGTTTGTCCGGAGCATCGCCCGGCTTTACCTGTGGAAACGTCATTATTTTCCGCGCCCCGGCCAGCCATTCTTCCAGCGCCGCTTTCGCCTGTTCCACCATGGCCACGCCCATTTCATCGATTTCACGGAAATGCCGGTAAAAGGAAGTGGGTGCGATTCCTGCTTTCCGGGCCACCGAGCGCAGGCTCAAGCTGGCGTAGCCTTCTTCCGCGCAGAGTTCCAAGGCTGAATCGATAAGTATCTGGCTGGTTTTTTCTTTTTGTTCTTTTGCTTCATTGCGGGAAGCCATTTTTTTCTCCATGAATGGCGTGGCGTTTCAGCTTTTGTAGGTATTCCACCGTTTGGCTGATTGATATCTCTTTGTTATCAAAATTTTAAATAATTTCAAGATGATTTCCGTTAAAAGAATTATCCGAACACCCATCCCCGACGTTTTTTTGCCAGACGGTTGACCCCTTCCTGAATGCAATCCTCGATTTCTTTGTATTTCCGGTCCACATAAACCGTGTCTGCCGCACGTTCCGGATCATTGTCGATATCCACGGGATCAAGGATTTCGGTGCGGATTTTGGCGGGCAGGGGAATGTGCATGGGAAACGCCTCAAATGTCAGGCCGAAGGGAAAACCCAGGACGAGAGGGGCCACGTCACATCGCAGCAGTTTCTTCAGACGAAGCATTTTCGCCAGCTTGCGGCATTCGGCCAGCACAAACACCGTGTCATGGCCGCCGATGGTGGCCACGGGCACAATGGGCACGCCGGACCGGATGGCCTGGCGGATAAATCCCTTGCGGCCGCCCAGCACCACCTTGTCGCGCTTTCTCCAGGACCGCATGGCGTCCACTTCCCCTCCTGGCCAGATGACCACATCATGCCCGGCGGCAAAAGCGGCCCCCACCGATTCGCGCTTGGCGGGAATGACCCCGACATTCCGGAAATAGGTTCCGATGCCGGGCATGGCCATCAGCACGTCATGGGCGGTTCCGTGAAGCACCCGCTCTCCCTTGAATTTCCGGTACCATTCGGCGCAAAGGGTCCACGCGTCCATGGTCAGCCAGGTGCCGGAATGAATGCCGATGAGCATGGACGCGGAATCCGGCAGACGCTCCCATCCGGTGGTTTCGGAGCGGAAATAATAGTCCAGCAGCACATCCCACACCATCATCTGCCGCTCCATGGCCTCCTTGTTCTGAGGCGCGATGGACCAGTCTTCGGTGCGGTGGTTGATGAGTTCATGGATCCCTTCGACCAGCAGGTTTGTTTCTTCCTTTTTTCCCAATGTTGTTGCCGGGCTGTCATTGTAGATCAGTTTTCGCAAAGGGGTGGTGATGCCCATCAGGGCGCCATTAAACAGGTTTTGACCGGCATCGATGGGGTTTGTCATTGTGGCGTACATGGCGGTTCTCCTTATATTGTTGTTTACGAAGCCATCATATAGGCATCGTCATCCGGAAACAGCGCGTTTTGAATCATCACCTTTTTCTGGATCCACCGGGCGCGGGCGGATTCCATCCGCTCATCGGTTTCCCGGCGGATTTTCTTATTCATCATGCGCTTGAGTTCGCCGGTCATGTTGTTTAATTCCTGCCGGATGGCTTCGACTTCAATGGCCAGATGCTCTCTGACCTCTATTTTTGACAGCCCGGCCAGCTCTTTTGAGGAAATCATCGGCTGATACCGCCGGCACATCACCAGATAATGGTTGATCTTGTATGGCGGCAGGGCGATATTGAAACCTCTCAGGCCCTTTGTCCGGGGGATGCTTAAACCGAACGGCAGGTTTACCCGCACCGTCCAGGCTTCCGCGCCCTGGTGGGCCATCAGGCAGATGCTGGCGTCGGCTTTGATGGCCGCCGCAATCATGCCTTTGGAGCGGAACGGGGCCACGTAATCGTTGAAAGACAGCAGGCAGTTGGCGCCTTCGGGGGCGGTGCCTGTCAGCCCGATTTCCTTGTTTTTCAACAAATTAACAATATCATCAACCGTGTCGGCCTCGGTGGGGGTTCCCAGCACCCGCCGGTAATATTCCTTGAGCCCTGGGATCAAAAACAGGGCTTTGTGCGGGTACATGCCGCCGATGATGTCACCGTAGCCGTTGTCGATGAAGAATTTCCCCACCAGCGCCACCAGGGGAATCCAGGCCGCGCCCGGGCCGTGGGAAACCACCGCCACCACGGGTTTGCCGTCAGTGGGGAGCAGGGCTTCCGGATTGATGATGTCAGCGTTCCGGACCAGGTTTTTTAACACAAAGTCGGTGAAAGGCTTGAATTTTTTCATTTGTACGCCCTTGCCGGTGCCGCTGTTAAAATTGTGCCCCCGCGCTTTGAATGCTTCCACATTTGTATTGGCTTTTGGTGTCATGATTTGTCTCCTTTATGATAAGTGGTTTTTGCAGTCTCCGCTGCTCAAAACGGTTGGTTTGTTATTTGTTTTTTTAAGTGTATGAACAATTGTTCGTACACTTGTACATATATATGTACTTTTATTTTTCCCATGTCAAGCGTTTTTTTAACGCAATGCATAATTTATCAAAAAAATAGTAATATCGGCTTGTTAAAATCATTCGGAAAGTTTGGTGGCCGCAATCCCGAATGAAACCCCGGACTGAGTCGCGGGTTGACAAGGCCGGTCCGGATTTGATATCCGAACCCATGCCCACTGAATTTTTTATCTATATTATTAATTCTGCTTTGGTAAAATAATTCCTTGCTTTGCCGACCCATAAGCGATATGAAAAACAAACGACGAATTAACAGGTTAGGCATTAACGCCCTCCAAGCGGGGGCAAAAAAAAGGGGCTCGACCATGACACTGTAAGGGGTGTGGGGAGGGCACCCCCTCCCCACACCTTTTTCCATAAAACTACACTCAATGGCCAATGATTTGGCCGAATTCTGTCACAATTTCAAGGATATGTTTATTTGCCACCGAAAAGACAACTCGACAACGGCCCATCAATACCTTTGCGGCCTGTTTCAGGCTGACCGTTCAAACATGGAGCGGATGGAAGAAAAGGTAGCGGATTCCGATTATGAATCGCTGCAACAATTCATCAGCAACTCCCCTTGGAATGCGCGTTCGGTGATGAACCGCGTCGCCGAAGAAAGTGATAAATTGATAGGCGGCACAGGTATGACCGGTC
>DAIEHU010000228.1 GCA_027353395.1 Desulfobacteraceae bacterium | reverse complement strand
GGCGTTCCAGGTAAGATTGAATGTTCAGGCGTATGACAAGGCCGGATTTCTGGCCGAGCTGTCAACCCTGCTCAAGCAGATGAACGCCAACGTCGTGGATATCAAACTGGAAAGCGAAAAAAATAAAATGGTCAATGGCTTTTTTACAATTACCGTAAAAGACATTGACCATTTGGACGAAGTTGTTGCGAAACTTAAAAAAATTGATACGGTTCAGGACATCAGCCGGGCTTAAACGGTTTTGGCTTTATGAACCTCCGGTTTTTGAACAAATCCGGATTTGATGCAATTGGTGCAAACACTGATCTTTCTGACCTGGCCATTCAAGATCGCACGAACGCTTTTGAGATTCGGATTAAACCGGCGTTTATTGACATTATGGGCATGGCTGACATAATTGCCGACCAATGATTTTTTCCCGCATATTTCGCACTGTTTTGACATGATCTTCTCCTTGAAACGGTTTTTAAAATAACTTTTGGCATATACTGTATCGGCAGGCCGTTGTAAAGCTTTTTTTATGGTTCCCCGAATGAAAAAAATTTTCCCCCCAAGAAAGCGGAGGGCGATTATTCTTTTTTCCTCTCATCCGCTACCGGTGATTTCTCTGATGAATCGGATTTTTCCGCCTGCATCAAGGCCCGGCATTTCACCATATAATCAGATGCCTCCTGACTGAATCCGGAATCCGGATAATGGACGGTCACCCCTTCAAATCGCTTCAATGCGGCCTTGTATTTTTTGGCCTTAAAATAAAATCGCCCCACATACATTTCTTTGGCGGCAAGATCAGACAGGCATTTGGCCATAAGAGGCCGGGCCTTTTTCGCGTACTCGCTGTCCGGATACGTTTCCGCGAGTCGCCGGAATGCCGCAAGGGCGTTTTCAGTGGCGGTCGAATCCCGGTCAATGGTTTCAATCTGATCAAAATAGCATCGTCCGATCTGATAAATCACATAAGGCACTTTCTCATCGTTGGGATGCATGCGTTCATATTCGGTGTACGCCAGAATCGCTTCATCATACTCTTCTGAAAGATAATGGGCTTCGGCAACTTGCAGGGACGCCATTTTGGCGTGAGCGCTGAAAGGATACCAGTCCGCCAGTTTTTCATAGGCCTTGATGGCTTCCGAATATTTTTTTTCCTCGAAATACTTCTGTCCGTCCGCCGCCAGTTCATCAGCGGTTTTTTCAGGTTCATGCTTGGACCATGAACACGCGGCCATCAGCAGAATGCAAGCAAGACAAGCAAGACAAATGCGCTTCATGATAGTGATCCGTATGAATGGTTTTATTCCATCGCCTCAATATAGGCCGCAGCCTCAAATGCGGCGATGGCGCTGTCGCCGACCGCCGTGGCCACCTGGCGCAGTGGCGTGTTCCGAACGTCTCCGGCCGCATACACTCCCGGAACCGACGTTTCCATCTTTGAATTCACTACCACAAAACCTCCCGGATCCAGGGCCACGGCATCTTTTAAAAAAGCCGTGTTAGGCAAAACCCCGACCCATATAAAACAGCCGTCCACCGCAAGGTCTTTCGCTTCTCCGGTTTTGACGTTTTTCACCGTGATGCCTTGAACGCCGGCATCCGAACCATTGACCGAAGTCACCACCGAATCCCAGATAATTTCGATTTTATCATTTTCCGATGCCCGCTCCTGAAGAATCCGTGTGGCCCGCAACTGGTCCCGGCGATGAATCAGGTAAACCTTTTTGGCAAACCGGGTCAGAAAAAGACTTTCCTGCACCGCCGTGTCCCCGCCGCCCACGGCCGCGACCACGCTGTTCCGGAAAAACGGGGCGTCACAGGTGGCGCAGGTGGAAATGCCTTTGCCGTAAAACGCTTCTTCTCCGGAAACGCCCAATTTCCGGGGTGAAGCGCCGGTACCGATGATCACGGCCTTTGCGGTAATCACCCGGTCGTTCAGGGTCAGCCGCTTGATCTTTCCCGCCACATCCAGGGAAATCACCTGATTGATCTCAATCTCTGCGCCAAAACGCCGGGCCTGGGCCGTCATTTTTTCCACCAGGTCCGCGCCGGCCAGCCCTTCCGGGAAACCTGGATAATTTTCAATCCAGTCGGTCACGAGAATCTGTCCGCCCGGAGCGCTTTTTTCAAGGATTACCACCTTCAGCCGGGCCCTGGCCGCATAAATAGCGGCGGT
The DNA here is from genome assembly GCA_027353395.1 of Desulfobacteraceae bacterium. GTDB lineage: Bacteria > Desulfobacterota > Desulfobacteria > Desulfobacterales > Desulfosalsimonadaceae > SURF-3. Next base: position 2,678 of record DAIEHU010000228.1, on the reverse strand, counting down.
CAACCCGGCAGGGCCGCCGCCGATGATCACAAGATCATAATCTACTGCTTTCATAATGTATTTTATATATTTTTCTTAAGGATGTCTTCTATCTTGGATTTTTCCACCATGCCCACGATCTGGTCCAGCTTTTTGCCGTCCTTAAAAAACAGGAGGGTGGGAATGGCCCGGATACCATAGGTGGCAGGCGTGAGCTGGTTTTCATCCACATTGCACTTCACGAACTTTATTTTTCCGGCGTAATCCTTGCTCATGGCTTCAATCACCGGACCGATGGCCTTGCACGGTCCGCACCAGGGTGCCCAGAAATCCACCAGCACCGGCAGCGCCGACTTGATTACGTCCGCATCAAATGATTTATCGCTGACATCTGAAATATTTTCTGACATGATTGCATCCTTTCTTTATTGATTCGGCTGCCTGAAAAAAATTCGCATGTGGGGTACTATAATAACCGGCAGATGGCTTGTCAAGAAATGATGGGCGCAAATCCCAGCCGGACGGTGTTCCGGAATACCCGAAACCGGATGGCGAAAAAGGTTTTCCGGTTTGAAAATCTGTGTTAAAAACATATTGACTCTTAATTTTCAAATCATTAGGTTGCCGGAATCAAAATTGATGATCTTGCGATAATTGGAAATGGATTAAATTTGTATGATATATAATAAGGATGCGTTATGATCACCATTGATTTTGACAAAATGGGCGGGCTCGCCCCGGCCATTGTCCAGGACCATGCCACGGGTGAGGTTCTGATGCTGGCGTTTATGAACCAGGCGGCTTGGGAAGCGACGGTCAAAACAGGCAAAGCCACCTACTGGAGCCGGTCCCGGAACCAGTTGTGGGTCAAGGGCGAAACATCCGGCAACGTGCAACTGGTAAAGGAAATCAGGGTTGACTGCGATGATGACGCCATCCTTTTAAAAGTGGAACAAATCGGCGGGGCAGCCTGTCATACGGGCCATAAATCCTGTTTTTACCGGAAAGTGGAAGACGCCGATACATTAACCATCATCGGGCGACCGATTTTTGACCCCAAAGAGGTATATAAAAAATGAACACGCCGCTCAAACTGGGCATTCCCAAGGGGAGCCTGCAAAACGCCACCATTGAACTGTTCCGCCGGTCCGGATGGAAAATCAACGTCAACGGCCGGAGCTATTTTCCGGACATTAACGATCCCACTATTTCCTGCTCCCTGTGCCGCGCCCAGGAAATGGCCATTAACGTGGAAGCAGGCATCCTGGACGCCGGGCTCACCGGCCTGGACTGGATTGCGGAAAACAATTCGGACGTGCATGTGGTGAGCGACCTTGTTTATTCCAAGGTCAGCGCCCGGCCCGCCCGGTGGGTCATTGCCGTCGCTTATGATTCGCCGGTCAAGACGCTCGAGGATCTCGAAGGCAAGACCATTTCCACGGAACTGATGAAATACACCCAGCGGTTTTTCGCGGAAAAAGGCATCCGCGTGAACGTGAAATTTTCCTGGGGCGCCACGGAAGCCAAGGTGGTCACCGGACAGGCGGACGCCATTGTGGAAATCACGGAGACCGAGAGTACCATCAAGGCCCACGGCCTGCGCGTAATTTATGAGATGATGCTGACCAACACCCAGCTCATCGCCAATCATGATGCGTGGAAAATTCCGGAAAAACGGGACAAGATCGAACAGGTCGCCCTGCTGCTCAAAGGTGCGCTTCTCGCGGAAAAAATGGTGGGCCTGAAGATGAATGTGCCGGAAACCGCTTTGGAAAAAATCGTGTCCATCCTCCCCAGCCTGAACGCGCCTACGGTGGCGTCACTCTATAATTCCAAATGGTTTTCCGTGGAAACCGTGGTAAGTTCCGATACGGTGCGGGATCTGGTACCCATGCTCATGAAAAACGGCGCCGAGGGCATTGTGGAATATCCGCTGAACAAAGTGATATAAATGCGCATTACCTCCGCCGAGTTCGTCATAAGCGCTACCCGGCCCGGCAATTATCCGCCGGAAGAGTTGCCCGAAATCGCGTTTGCCGGGCGCTCCAATGTGGGCAAATCCACACTGATCAATGTATTGGTCAACCGGCGGCATCTGGTGAAAACCAGCTCCACCCCCGGCCGCACCCAGCTCCTTAATTTTTTTGCCATCAACGGCCGGATGGTGTTTGTGGACCTGCCGGGATACGGGTATGCAAAGGTTCCGGAGCGGATCAAAAAAGACTGGGGCGAGATGATCGAGACCTATCTCGCCACCCGGAAGACGCTCAAGGCCGTGACCCTCATTCTGGACATCCGCCGGAAGGCGCAAATTGAAGAGGTCGACTTTATCAACTGGCTCATTGAGCGGCAAATTCCCGTGATCCTGATCCTCACCAAGGCGGATAAATTGTCCAAAAACCAGCAAAAAAAACAGATAGCGCTCAATGCGGCGGCCCTCAACCTGCCGCCCGAATCGCTCATCTGCTTTTCCGCCAAGACCCGGCGGGGACTGGAACAGGTGTGGGCGGCCATCGGGAGTTGCGTGCGAGGGGAAGCAGAAGGGGAGAATCCTGGAGGGAGTTTATGTTCAGAAAATTAAAGACGGTTTTAAAGAAATGGATCAGGGCAAGATCGCATCAGATAATTCCATATTGCGTTCAAGATGATTTTAATATATCACTGTTTGGACCCTTATATTTCATTATTTTGCAAGAGGT
>DAIEHU010000227.1 GCA_027353395.1 Desulfobacteraceae bacterium | reverse complement strand
GCCATAGTCAAGCCGGAATCGATGATGTCTTCTACGATCAGAACGTCTTTTCCTTTTATATCCATTCTTATATCGCTGCACAGGTGGACTTCACCGGAAGAAGCATCATTTTTACCATAGCTTGCATAACGTATAAAGTCTATCTCAACTGGAATCGAAATCCGTCTTACCAGATCCGCCAGGAAAACGAAAGCGCCTTTTAGTACGCCGATTAATACAAGCCGCCCGTGTTCATAGTCTTTAGAAATTTTTTGCGCAACCATCCCCACTTTTTCATCAATTTCTTTTTCAGTTAAAACGGGTATGAGTTCCGGCATATATCGTTTCAAAAGACTGTCTTTTTCCTGGGTTGTGTATGGGGTGATAAAATCCCGATATTGTAATGTTTCAAACGAAAATCGAGGCCTTATCCAAGCAATTTTAAGGATGCATGAATATATAAATTAATTATATTCTGAGAGGATGCTTTTGTCAATGATTTTACTGTATTCCCGGTATTGATGCATTTTTATAGGCGGAACCCATGTTTTTGTGACTTGTAAAACGGGATGGAAAAAGGCGGGAACAGGCGGATGGGGGCGAGCGCTGTGGAAGCCGACAGCCATCTGATGCTGGATTTACGGTTGCGGCTTCCACCGGCTGGTTCATTTCTGGACGTTACAGACCTGTTTCGGCAAGGCTCTCAATTAATTGCTTTTGTTTTTTGGTTAAATTTGCGGGCATCTCAACCTGGATTTCCACATACAAATCACCTGAATCGCCTCCTTTCATATGCGGAATGCCATTCCCGGCAAGCCGCATTTTGCTTTTATGTTTTGTCCCCGGCGGAATTTTCAGGCTGAGTTTTTTCCCGTCAAGGGTCGGAACCGATATCTGGGTCCCTAAAATTGCTTCGGTTAATTTAATTTCGCGGTTTAAATACAGATCAAATTCCTTGTGCCGAAATACCGGATCATCTATCACCTTTGATTTAATGAACAGATCGCCGGCAGGTCCGCCATAGGGACTCGGTTGTCCTCGGCCGGCAAACCGCAGTTTTTTGCCGGTGATCATGCCTTTGGGTATTTTGACGGTTAATGTCTCCGCGCCACCGTCCGGAGTCTGAAGGGACAGTGTCCTGGATGTCCCCGTTGCTATTTCATTCAAGGTCAGGGGTATTTCGTATTCCATATCCGATCCTTTGACAGGCTGGGATGTCTGTTGCCTGCTGCCGCCGAAGCTGAATACGGATTCGGGATTGAAAGAAAACCGCCGCCCGCTGCCTGTTTTTCTGCCGCCAGAAAAAAATGCGCCGCCGCCGAATCCGAATTCCTTCAGAATATCCTCGATATTGGAGCCTCTGAAAATATCTTCCTGGGAAAAATTTTGCTGAAAGCTTTCGGAGCCGTAGGTGTCGTATTGTTTCCGCTTTTCCGCGTCGCTTAAAACCGCATAAGCCTCGCTGATTTCCTTGAATTTGTCCTCAGCCGTCTTATTGCCTTTGGCGTGATCCGGGTGGTATTTCATGGCCAGCTTGCGATAGGCTTTTTTGATTTCCTCTGAGCTGGCGGATTTCTCCAGACCGAGACTTTTGTAATAATCTTTTTGAGCCATATTTCAATTACCTTGTGTCTGATAAACTTTTTGATTTAATGCATTAAAACATTAAGACAGATGCCTGTAAAGTCAACAGCCGTCTTTGCGGGCCCGCTTCATTTTAGCGGACTTTATGACAATCATGAGAATGGATAAGGCTGTGGGCGTCATTCCGTCGATTCGCGAGGCCTGGCCGATAGATATCGGTTTCACGCTGGATAATTTTTCCTTTAACTCATTCGAAAGCCCATGCACGGCGGCATAGTCCATATCTTCCGGTATGTTCTGGCCCTCCAGCGCATTGAATTTTTCGATTTCCTTAAACTGTTTCTGAATATAGCCCTCATATTTTACATCGATTTCCACCTGCCGGACAACCCGCTTGTCCAGTCCAGGCTCGATTGGGGCAAAGGTTCGGACAATGTTGTAATCCAGTTCCGTCCGCTTGAGGAGCTGGTCCATATACGTGCCGTTATCGATGGGCGAGGAATGATGGTCCTGCAAATAAAGATTCACGACCGGGGTGGGCTTGACCACTGTTTTCTGGATTCTCTCTATTTCATCCCGGATTTGTCTTCGGCGTTCCTGAATATCCTTAACGCTGTCGGCGTCAATGAGCCCGAGGGCATGACCTGTTTCAGTCAATCTCAGGTCGGCGTTGTCTTCCCGGATGATCAGCCGGTATTCCACCCGGGACGTGAACATCCGATAGGGTTCCGCCGTTCCCCGGGTGACCAAGTCGTCAATCATGACTCCCATATATGCCTGAGACCGGTCCAAAATAAACGCCGGACGGCCGGTAACTTTACATGCGGCGTTGATGCCCGCCCACAGCCCCTGGGCAGCAGCTTCCTCGTATCCGGATGTGCCGTTAATCTGACCGGCCATATAAAGCCCTGAAATTAATTTGGTTTCAAGAGATGGGGTGAGTTGCAGAGGATTGACGTAATCATATTCAATGGCATAGGCCGGCCGCATGATTTCAGCGGATTCCAGGCCCTCAACGGAACGAATCATCTCCAGCTGAATTTCCACGGGCAGGCTGTTACCCAGGCCGCTGGCGTAAATTTCATCCGTATCCAGCCCTTCGGGTTCAAAAATCACCTGGTGCCGGTCCCGATCCGGAAACTTGACCACCTTGTCCTCAAACGACGGGCAGTACCGCGCTGATTTGCCTGTGATCCGTCCGCTGTAGAGCGCTGAAAGCTTGATATTGTCCGACACGATTTGAATGGTGTTTTTCCGGACATGACCCATATAGCTGGGCAGTTGCGGCAGGACAAACCGGGTGGAGCGAAAGGAAAACGGCTCACCCGGATCATCAGAGTCCTGGCGGGTCATTTTTGAAAAATCAATACTGGCCTTGTGCAATCTTGGCGGGGTTCCAGTTTTTAGACGTCCCAATTGAAAGCCTAAGTTCTTTAAATTTTGAGCCAGATCATAGGCGGCGAATTCGCCGGCCCGGCCTGCCTGAAAGGATCGTTCGCCAATATGCACCAGGCCGCTTAAAAAGGTGCCGGTGGCCAGCACAACGGTCTTGGTTTGAAACCCAAACCCGGTGTGATCGACAATGCCGGCCACAGCGCCGTTTTCCACCACCAGCTCATCCACCCGCCCCTGTTTCACGTCCAGGTTCGGGGTTCTTTCCACAACGGATTTCATGGCGATATGGTAGCGGATTTTGTCGTTTTGCGTCCGGGACGAATGCACCGCCGGGCCTTTTTTGGTGTTTAACTTTCGGTAGCTGATGGCGGTTTGATCGGTGATTTTAGCCATTTCTCCGCCCAGGGCGTCAATTTCCTTGACCAGTTGCCCTTTCGCCATGCCGCCGATGGAGGGGCTGCATGGCATGGCTGCGATTTTATCTAGGTCGATCGCTATCATCATCACCCGGCATCCCATCCGGGTCGCAGCCAGGGCTGCTTCACATCCGGCATGGCCGGCACCCACGACAATCACGTCATATTTTTTAGAATAAACAGCCATTTCCCATCACTTTATGCAGATTGCGAATTTCTCATAAAACATACATTTCAGGCGGCATCCATTTTTGAAGGTATCGAATCATTGCCATCCCGAACAGGTATATGCTAATGCTTACCAGAACAAACGCAATTTAAAAACAAAATTTCCTGTTTTGATGAGCCACAGGCAGACGATGAGCCATGGAAAATCCGTATTACGATTTAAATACATATTTTAAAAATAGTTTTGGCCACCGGGTGCATAAAATTGCCATAGACGCCGGCATGTCATGCCCCAACCGGGATGGTCACCTTTCCACATCCGGGTGTGTTTACTGCAATCAGACCGGTTCCGGGACCGGTTTTTTCCAAAAAGGACTTTCCGTCACCGATCAAATCCAGAATGCGAAGGCCTATATCAGAAAACGATTTAAAGCCCAAAAATTTATCGCCTATTTCCAGTCGTTTACTAATACTTATGCGCCTATTGATCGTTTGAAGCGCCTATATGATGAAGCTCTGGCAGTGGAAGACGTGGTCGGACTTTCCATCGGTACCCGGCCGGACTGTGTGGATACGGATATTTTAAATTTATTGCAGGGGTATGCGGAAAAATATCTGATCTGGATCGAATACGGGTTGCAGTCTGCCCACGACCGGACACTTGCCCTGATCAATCGGGGGCATGACTTTAAAGCCTTTCAATCAGCTGTGGAAGACACTCAAAACCGCGGGCTCCATATTTGTGCGCATGTTATTCTGGGCCTTCCCGGTGAATCCAGGGTGCAAATGCTGGAAACAGCCCAAATCCTGTCCCGAGTGGGCATTGACGGGTTAAAACTTCACCTGTTGTATGTCATCAAAGGCACGGAGATGGAAAAATGGTATCGCGAGGGGACATATGTCTGCCTGACCTTGCCGGAATACGCAGATATAGTGTGTGAGTTTTTGGCTTTTATGCCAAAAAATATCGTTATTCAGAGGCTTACCAGCGATCCGCATCCCGGTGAGCTGGTCGCGCCCCTGTGGGTGCTTCAAAAAGCAGAAATCCGATCTCTGATCCGGCAGACATTTGCCACCCGTGATTTGCACCAGGGGAAATGGTTTCAGCCGGTGAACGAAACTTTTGGGTTGTGAACGAAAAAATGGTGCCTGCCTGCCGCAATAAACAAAAAATCTCGGCTCAATTCAGTACTGTCCGGCTAAGATTTTAAAAATTATACTGGACCCCAAAAACGGGACAACATGTTAACCCAACTTCGCCAACTCAAAGCGCGAAGCATCACGGCGCGGCCCTTTGCGGCCGTTTATGGTCACTACTCATT
>DAIEHU010000226.1 GCA_027353395.1 Desulfobacteraceae bacterium | reverse complement strand
GGCAAATCAGCGATGGATTTAAACGCCGAAATGTTCGGCATCACCCTGGTGATATTTGGCGTTTTCTTTGTTTTTCTGCGCTGGGCCAAAAAACAGTATCTTGAAATTCAAAAGACAAAAGTGTCATAAATGCCGCCGGAGCAGGGGGCCCATGCTTTAATGGGTATTGATTACCGTGGATTTAAGGAGTGTGACGGAATTATAATGACTGAATATAAAATAAGATTTATGCCTCATGAAAAAGAAGTGATTGTCGCGGGCGGCGAAACCCTTATCCGTGGGGCGATGGCCGCAGGCGTTCATATCAATGCCTCATGCGGTGGGGAGGGTGTCTGTGGTAAATGCCGCGTTCTCATAGAGGCTGGCAAGGTGGACGGGGGCATTTCGGAAAAGTTGAGCCGGGAGGACATTGATAAAGGGTACCGGCTGGCCTGTCTGTCAAAAGTAAAAAGCGATCTTCTGGTCCGGATCCCGGTGGAGTCCGCTGTTGATGCCGGCGTGTTAAATCAGGTGGCTATCCCCCGGAGAACCGCACGGATTAAAGAACGGAATTTAGATGAGTTAAAAGAAAAAGGGCTGTTTGTTCCGCCGGTGGAAAAGATTTATCTGGACCTCCCGGAGCCGTCTATTGAAAACAATATGGCCGATGTCACCCGGATTGTGCATATACTGAGAAATAAACACAAGGAACACCATCTTGAATTTGATATGACCGTTATCCGGAAAATTCCGGACATCCTGCGGGAGTCGAATTTTAAGGTGACGGTGACCATCGCCCGGCCGGTCCGGGCGGAAGGCAAAAATCATATTATCAACATTGAAGCCGGAGATACCACGGCCCGCAATTACGCTGTGGCGGTGGACATTGGAACAACAACGGTCTACGGCCAGATGGTGGATATGGCGACAGGCCAGGTGCTGTCCCAGTATGGGGATTTCAACAGCCAGATCAGCTATGGGGAGGATGTCATCACCCGGATGATGTTCGCCGAAAAATCCGGCGGGCTGGAAATCCTCCATCAGAAGGTCGTGGAAACCATCAATCAGGTGCTGGAAAAGATCATTAAAAAATCCAAAGTGGACCCGGACGAAATTTCCAGCATCACCCTGGCCGGCAATACCACCATGACCCAGTTATTTTTAAAGGTGAATCCCCGTTATATCCGCCGTGCGCCCTATGTGCCGGCTGCTGTGCTGTATCCCCCGGTTGAAGCCGTAAGCCTGGGCCTGAATCTTCCCCACCACGTGATGGCCCTCGTGTTCCCCCAGGTATCAAGCTATGTGGGGGGGGATATCGTGGCCGGAGTGATGGGCTCCGGCATGGCCCACGAGGATGCGTTGACTCTGTATATGGATATCGGCACGAATGCGGAAATTGTCATCGGCAATAAAGACTGGCTAGTTTGCGCGGCATGTTCCGCGGGTCCGGCGTTTGAAGGCGGCGGCATCAAAATGGGAATGCGCGCCGCCAAGGGAGCTATTGAGGATTTTTCCCTTGACCCGGTCACTTTTGAACCCATGAACATTACCATCGGAAATATCCGGCCAAGAGGCATCTGCGGCAGCGGTTTGATCACCATGATCGCCACCATGTTCGAAATGGGCGTCATCAGCAATAATGGAAAATTCAACCGGGACTTGAACACCCCCCGGATCCGAGAGGTGGATGGGATTTATGAATACGTGCTGGCGTGGAAAGACGTCAGCGGAACAGACCGGGATATCGTACTCACGGAAATTGATATTGACAATCTGATACGGGCTAAAGGCGCCATGTACAGCGGCTGTATGACCCTGCTAAAGGAAGTAGGACTCTCGATTCAGTCTCTGGACCGCATTATTTTGGCCGGTGGCTTCGGGAGTTCCGTTGACCTTGAAAAATGCATGGTGATCGGCCTGTTGCCGGAAATTGATCCGGACAAAGTCACGTTTCTCGGAAACGGTTCCCTGCTTGGGGCACGGATGAGTTCCTTGACCAACCGGATTCGATCTGATGTGGGCAATACATTGTCCCGGATGACCAATTTTGAATTTTCGGAAACCCCGTCATACATGGATAATTATATTGCGGCGTTATTTTTGCCGCATACGGATCTGAATCTGTTTCCCAAATTAAAACGCCGGCTGGATGAGCGAAAAAAAATAAGACCATGTTGTTGACAAACCTTTTTTTTTAATATTTAATAAGAACCTTTTTATTGTATAGGAATTAAATATGCTTTAATGCTGGTGTGTTACGGGAAGAGCGGGCATTTGCGGAACTTCTCGGATTTGAGCATTTGAGGGGTAATTCCCCGGTTGCGGGTTTTGTTTGAGGTTTAAGTTAATGAATGGGCAAAGGGTTGTTCCATTCAACAGGTTGATAAGATATTAACCCTTATTTTGGCCATAGGAGGAAGCAACATTGGGCTTCAACATCGTAAAGGAAACTTATGCAGGAAGCATAAAACCGATTACCATCGGAAAAGGCGATAGCGCGATAACCGTCGGCGGCGAAGCATGTTATCCGTTTTATCAGTTTGAGGGCGACATGCCCAATAAACCCAAAATCGCAATGGAAGTCTGGGATATGGAGCCGACCGCATGGCCTCAATCCGCAAAAGTCCAGTTTGCGGATGTTTTGTCGGACCCGGCGGCATGGGCGAAAAAATGCGTCAAGGAATTCGGCGCGGACGCCATTGTTCTCCAGCTGAAAAGCACCGATCCCAACGACAAGAACGCCAGCCCCGAGGATGCGGTGAAAACCGTCAAAAAAGTCCTCAAGGCCGTTGACGTGCCCCTGATCGTCTGGGGTGTCGCCAACCCGGAAAAAGATGAAGCGGTTTTAAAGAAAATTTCTCAGGAATGCGAAGGCAAAAACCTGACACTGGGACCGGTTGAAGAGAAAAACCATAAAGGCATCGGCGCCAGCGCCATGGGATACGGTCATACGGTCATTTCTTCTTCCCCCATCGATGTCAACCTGGCCAAACAGATCAACATCCTGCTGGAAAATCTGGGCATGCCCCTGACCCGCGTGATGGTGGATCCCACCACCGGCGGTCTGGGATACGGCCTCGAATATACATATTCAGTTATGGAACGCCTGGGAATGGCCGCACTGGCGCAGGGCGACGACAAACTTCAGCTTCCCATCATCAACAACCTGGCCAATGAAATTTGGCGGTGTAAGGAAGCCGGTCAGTCTGTTGAAGACGCGCCGGAACTGGGTGATCCGGAACGCCGGGTCATCATGATGGAAGCTGTGGGCGCGGTCTGCTATCTGCTGGCCGGATCCAATTTACTCGTCATGCGGCATCCCGAAGCGGTTCGTCTGGTCAGATCCTTTATCGATCTACTGTCGGATGGCGGTGATGCGAAAAAAGTCGCGGCCATTGCCAAAAAAATGGATGACGTGGATATCGATTTTGCGAAAATGGCCAAGAAGCCGGATCTGACCATCGAAGAAGAAAAGAAAGCTGTCCCGGCCAAGCCCGTTGAAAAGAAAGAAGCGGCTCCTGTGGCTCCGAAAGCGGATCCTGCGGCGAAACCGGCAGCCCCTGCTGCTGCGCCTGCGCCCAAAGCAGTAGAAAAAGCGGCAGCGCCAGCAGTGGATGCCGCGGCGGAAGCCAAAATAAAAGCCGAAGCGGAAGCCAAAGCCAAAATCGACGCCGAGGCCAAAGCAAAGGCGGATGCGGAAGCCAAAGCCAAAGCCAAAGCGGATGCTGCTGCGAAAGCAAAGGCGGATTCAGATGCCAAGGCGGCAGCGGAAGCGGCGGCCAAGGCCCATGCAGATGCAGTGGCCAAACGGGAGGCGGAGGAAAAAGCGATTCGCGATAAGCGCGCTCAGGAACGGGAAGAAATGATGGCTTCACGCGCTGTCGCTGGCGTTGAGAAATTGGTTGCCATGACAGCCGCGGCCGTTCAGAAAACCGAGCAGGAAAAAATCCTTGAAAGACTCAACCGGATTCACAAACGCGTCTAACTATAATTACCGGCAATGCGGGTTTCATCGGAATTGAAGCTGCATTGCATACTTAAAATAATAAGAGGAGGAACCTCTGATGGCTGAAGAAAAAGTTGAAAAAGCTGAAAAAGTGAAACTTGCGGATCCGATTCAATCATCGATTGATCCGGCTACGCAACAGTTGATCGCAAGAGCCCAGCAGCTCGGTATCGATACTGTCTGGGATCGCGCGGAAAATATGAAGCCTTGCGCCATTGGCATGCAGGGCATTTGCTGTAAAAATTGCGCCATGGGCCCATGCCGTCTGCCGCTTCCCAAAGGTGGCATTGTCGGTGAAGACACCCGTAAGGGGCTTTGCGGCGCGACCGCAAACACCATCGCGGCCAGAAATTTTATCCGCATGATCGCCGGCGGCGCGGCCGCCCATTCCGACCATGGCCGCAGTGTTGCGGAAGTATTCCGGGCTGTGGCCCGCAAGGAAAGCCACGATTATAAAATCAAAGATACCATAAAGCTTGTATCCGTTGCTGAAGTATTGGGCGTGGCGACCACCGTTGAAGTTGACGGCAAGGTCCAGGACCGGAACCTGGATGAGATCGCATTGGAAGTGGCTGAAGTCGCCTATGGCGAATGGGGCAAACCGGAAGGCGAACTCCTCTATCTGAAACGGGCTCCTCAGCCGTTGTATGAAAAATGGAAAAAAGCCGGTGTCCGTCCCCGGAACATTGACCGGGAAATCGTTGAGATCATGCACCGCACCCATATGGGCGTGGATCAGGATTACAAAAATCTGATCAAGCAGGGCGCAAGAGCAGCGCTTGCCGATGGATGGGGCGGCTCAATGCTGGCCACCGATCTTCAGGATATTTTGTTCGGAACGCCTTATCCGCTTCAATCCGAGGCCAATCTGGGCATTATGAAAGCCGACCATGTCAATATC
>DAIEHU010000225.1 GCA_027353395.1 Desulfobacteraceae bacterium | reverse complement strand
AGACCGGATGCAACGGGGTTATGGTGGGACGGGCCGCCATGGGCAATCCATGGATTTTCTCACAGATTCATGACCTGATGATGAATGGAAGCTATTCGCCCGTCACCCTGGACCAGCGGTTTGCCGCCATGAAACAATTCGCTGCCGCGTCAGTTGCCTATTTCGGGGAACTTACCGCCTGCCGTATGATGCGGAGCCGCCTGACCTGGCTGGTAAAAGGGCTTCCGGGCGCCAGCCGGTTCCGGGAATCCATCACCAAAATCAGGACATTAGAAGAAGCCGGACAATTGATGGATGGGTATTTTGATTTGCTGAATCAGGATGGATCGCAGGCCGGATTGGCGAGTCAGCACGTCATCCGGCATTGAAAAACATCCGTTTCCGGTGGATTATTCCAATCCCAAATCATAGCGCTATCTTCGTTGGCTCGTCTTCGGCTCCTCAACGTACTAAGTGTACGCCTTCGTCGCCTCAATCCTCGCCGCCTTGATATCATCTTTGATTTGGAATTGGAATTAGGCTGCGCCAATCCACCCCTACTTGGCCCCCAGTTTCAACGAATACATCACCATCATCTGGTTGCGGTCTTCCATCTGCAAGACTGCTTCCAGTCCCCCGGCGTCCATATTGACGTTGATCGCCTCTTTGGTCATGCGCAGAGCCAGGGGTGTTTTGCCCGCCATGACCGCCGCCAGCTCCACAGCGGTTTTCATCATGTCTTCTTTTGCAACCAAACGGCTCCCAAATCCTAGGTTCATGGCGTCTTCGGCGCTCATCCAGTTGCCGGTCAGCAGAAATTCGTTGGCCCGGCCGGACCCGATCAAGCGAGGCAGGAAATAGCTCGACGCCATGTCCGCACCGCCCAGGCCGATATTGATATATGCGGCATTGAACCGGGCTTTTTCCGCCAAAATGCGAATGTCCGAAGCCATGGCAAGCGAAAACCCGAAACCGGACGCCGCGCCGTGCACGCAGCAGATGATGGGCTGGGGCGCCTGCCGCATGGCTAAAAGCAGCCGGGACATGCGGGCCTGACCGTTGTATGCGGCTGTGGGCGCAGCTTCAAACAGTTGCGGACCATGGGTTTCCATGTCCAGCCCCGCGCAAAAACCCTTGGCCCCGCCGCCGTCCAGAACAATCACCCGGACGCTCTCGTCATACCGGCGCTCCCGCCAGAACTGTTCGAACTCTTCAATCAGCTGCCCGTCAAAGGCGTTGTATTTGTCCCACCGGTTCAGGGTCAAATAGCCGATGTGATTTTCCGTCCGGTAGATCAGTTTTTCCATAGCAATATCCTTATCATATATAGTGTGTGAAGTTCTTGCCGTTTACCAGCCGCTGCCAGCCAACACCCGCTGAGCGGCTTTTTCCAGGATAGCCACCGCGAACACGAGCTGGGCGAACCGTTTGTCCTTGGTCTGGCCGTGATAAAACCGGTAATAGATCTGTTGGGCGATCACCGCGAGCCGGAACAGCCCGAAACAATAGTAAAAATCAAAATTATCAATCGGTTTACCCGATATTTGCCCATACCTTGCCACCAGTTCCTTCCGGGTCATCATGCCCGGCGCGTTGGTGGGCATCATCCGGATCATCTGGGCTTCCTCCGGGTCATCCGGATTGATCCAGTACCCCAGGGAAGAACCGAGGTCCATGAGCGGGTCGCCGATGGTGGCCATTTCCCAGTCCAGAATGCCGGTGATTTCAGCGGGCCGGTCCGGATTTAAGACCAGATTGTCGAATTTGTAGTCATTGTGAATAATGCCGGGCACCGTCGAATCCGGTGGCTGGTTCGCGTCCAGCCACCTCATGACGGATTCAAAATCCGGCACATCCGGGGTCCGGGCGTCCCGGTAGCGCTTGCTCCACCCTTCCACCTGCCGCCGCACATACCCTTCGGGTTTGCCGAAATCCGCAAGCCCAATGGCCTGATAGTCCAGGGTATGCAGCCGGTGCTGAAGGTCAATCATGTTTTCGCACAGTGTGCGGGCGTGGTCCTCTGAAAAATTCATTTCTTTGGGAATGTTTTTGCGCAAAATAATGCCCGGAATCCGTTCCATCACATAAAACGGGCATCCCATGACGCCCTCATCCTCCGTATAGGCCAGGGGCCGGGGGCAATAGGGAAACACCGGATGCAGGGCGCTCAGGATCTTGTATTCCCGCTTCATGTCATGGGCGGTTTTGGCTTTTTTGCCGATGGGCGGACGGCGCAGCACCATATTCCGATCCCCCACACTGATAAAATAGGTCAGATTGGAAAATCCGCTGGGAAACTGTTTGATGGAAAACGGGCCGGAAAGCCCCTGAACCGTGTCCCTTAAAAACTGTTCCACCTTGGCGTTATTCAGTTCCTCCCCTTCCCTGATGTCCGAGGGTTCATCCACAATGGTCATCGCCGCCTCCATATATATTCAATTGGTTTGTATTTTTACCGCCGATTCGACAAAACCGATAACAAATTCCGCGTATTCCTCAACAGAAACCTGCCGCCGGGCGTACTTCCAGCGTTTCACATACCAGTCCTGAAGCATGGCCTTGATCACCGATGCGGTCAGAACCGGCCGCGCCACGTCAAATATTTTTTCCCGGTTTCCGGCTTCCAGGATATCAATAAACACCTGTTCGGTTTCCAGCTCGCCGTCCATTGCTTTTTTCTGATGGATTTTCGCCAGATTCTTGGTTTCCATATAAGAGAAATAAAACCATTTCTGCATGACTTCGGTAAGAAAAAGATGGGTCCGGATCGCCGTGCGGAGCATTTCCGCCGGCCCGGCGCTCGCGTCGATCTGGCTGGACAGAACTTTCCGCGTCAGGCGGCGGCCCTGGTTCTGGAGCATTTCCAGAAGCGCTTCCTTGCTGGTGAAATAAGAATACAAGGCCCCCATGCTCATTTTCGACGTCCGGCTCAAATCCCGCAAGCTCATGGATTGAAAGCCTTTTTCATTGCCGAGCGCCAAGGCGGTGTCAAAAATCTTGGCCAGATTCTTCACCGCCACAGCCTGTTTTTTGATTTTAATGGACGACGGGTTTTCCCTGAAAATCTCAAGGCAGATTTCCTCCATGGAAATCAGGGCCATCTGTTTGAATTCATCAAATGTCATGGGATGTTGATGCCTTGCTGGGGTTTATGTCGAGATTAAAAATACTCCCGGCCTTTGATGAAGTCAATATAAAACGAACGATCGTTCTATTTTATGCTTGACCTGCGCCGCCAAACCATTAAAATGGGGTCAAATACCGGAAGAACAAGACGCCTTTAAAAAATGAGTTCTTCATACCAGCTTACAGCCCAATTTTATTCGGAATTCATGAATATGAACATTCTTGTTTGTTGCAAAGCGGTTCCAGATCCGGAACAGGTGATCCATGTGGCGGAAGGCAGGCCTGAAGTGGTGGTGGATGACGGCACTGAACTCAGGATGAACCATTATGATGAATTTGCGATAGAAGAGGCTGTTTTAATAAAGGAAACTCATCCCGGTGCATCGGTGACGGCAATCACGATGGGACCGGAAGCCGCCCGCAAAACCCTCAAACGGGCCATCGGCATGGGGGCGGATAACGGCATCCATATTCTTTGCGATTACCCCCTTTCCTGCGATGCGGCGGCCGTATCCGCATGCATCGCCCAGATCGGCAGAGGGCGGCCAGCTGGTGGTGCGCCGGGGCCTGTCGCGCATGGGGCTCAACACCTTCCGCAGGTAGGACGGCTGTATATGCACGAGATCGCCACGGGCCTGTGAGGGCCTCAGGGTGACGGGCAAGGCTGTCATTCATTTTCCAAAGGACACACATGACCAGACCACGCCGGAAAGCGGCCGCGGTTTCCGTGGCGGCACTTGCCCCCGCTGCCCCCGCTCCCGCGGCCGGAGCCTTCCTGCCGGATGAGCGCGAGCGGCTTCTCGACGAGATCGAGGCGCTGCTGATTGAAAAGGCGCGCGAAGGGCAGCTGACCGCCATCATGTTCATTCTGAAAACCCTGGGCGCGGCGCGCGGCTATGGCGTGGTGCGCAACCCGAAGCCGGGGGAGGACAGCGCGGCGGCGGGCCTGTTGGCGGGGCTGGGCGGGGGACTGGGGGCGGCGCTGACGCCCGACCAGCTGGAGGCGGCGCTGCGGGCGATCGAGGATGCCTGAGGGACAAAAACTGTCGGAACTGCTTACACCTTAAAGGTGATCCGTTCAGACTTATTTTAACCAAATCATTGAAAAAAAACGATTTTCATTTTATGGCTCGAATATTGCTTATTCTTGCGCCATGCTTTGGATATTTCTTGTTTCAATAAATTGAGGATCGGTCATGCGGACAAAAATAATGAAACAGAGCCTGAAGGCAGGCGCAATGGCGCTGGTTGTGGCGGGCCTTGCTGGTGGCGCGCAGGCATCGGTGCTGGCCAGCTTCCCCCTGAACAGCAATTTCAATGCCACCAGCGTGGCGGGCAATGTCGCCTCGGCGACGCTGGATGCCAGCCTGCTGCCGCAGGCCTATATCGGCAATGACGGGTTTGGGAATGTGGCTGAGTTTTATCCCACTTCCGGCAGCACCTCGGCGGCCACGGCGCTCACCGGCAACTCCTATTTCACGCTTCACATCACCTCGACCGGCGGGGCGCTGAACCTGGGCGTGCTGAATTATGCGGTGGCCAAGGGCGGTTATTCCGATCCGCGCGGCTATGCCATTTATGACAGCCTGGATGGTTACACCACCGCGCTGATTGACACCCAGTTGCCAACCGGCGCCAACACCGCCCCGGTGCCCAATTCGCTGACGCTCGGCGCGGCTTTCCAGTCGGCCAGTGATGTCACCTTCCGCTTTTATGTCTATACGCCCAGTTCAACGGCCTATTCGGTCGATTTCGCCAATATCTCGCTGGCGACGCCCAATGCAGTGCCCGAGCC
>DAIEHU010000224.1 GCA_027353395.1 Desulfobacteraceae bacterium | reverse complement strand
GTTTAAGATGTAGTGATCTCCGCTTCTTTCTGCAAATGATTTTAATCCTCCGGCATCGCTTCCGGAAGAAGATTCAGTAAGTCCCCATGCGCCGATTTTCTCGCCTGAAGTCAAATCAATTAAATATTTTTCTTTCTGAGCCTCGGTGCCGAACATATTAATTGCCTCGCCCACAATGGACGGCATGACAAACGCGCACCCAAGCGCCATGCCAAGACATCCGATCTCTTCGGTGGCCGCCACCTCCGCCGCCCAGCTCATTTCCCGTCCGCCGTATTTTTTGGGGAACCGGATACCCCGTAAGTTTCTGGCCGCCAGCTTTTCGACAAATTCACGAGGATAGATGATTTCATCCTTGTCCATTTTCCGCAGAAAATCGCCGGTGATTTCCTCACGGGCAAATTTGCGGGCTTCCCGCTTTAATTCTTGTTCTTCAGGGGTCAATAGAAAATCATACATGCGCGTCTCCTTTGTGGGGTGTAAAATAAAATTTCAGCATTGGCCGTATATTTTGTCAATTAATTGAATTATAACCACATTTAATTTTTCCGGCAACCAATATCATCCGTAGTGAAATCAAGGTGATGCCGTATATTTATTGTTTTCTTTAGGGATAAGAACTGATAGGCTCGGAAAAAATATTGAACATTGGCCTGTTTTATCCGGCTGATGAAAAAAGGAGGTTCCCCATGCCTGTTGTTTCTCTGTTACAGTGTGACACCTATGACAATGACGTATTAAAAGAGCGTATTTGCCGGAGTCTCGCCCTGACCGGGTTTGATCTCTCAAGGTTCAGGGATGCGCGCGTCGTGGTGAAACCCAATTTGCTCATGCCCGCAAAAGAAGATAAGGCCATTGTAACCCATCCGGAATTTTTCAGGGCTGTTATTCAGATTGTGCGGGAAAACGGCGGTATGCCGATACTGGTGGAATCCCCGGCGGTGCACTCTCTGGAGCGGGCCATCAAAAAGTCAGGTTATGCTGATATTGTGGAATCTGAGGGCGTCACGGTGGCAGATCCCGCTAAAACCCGTATACTGACTTTTGATGGGGCGAAAAAATTCAAGCATATCGATATCTCCGAAGCGTATTTTGACGCGGACATCATATTGAACCTGCCAAAATTTAAAACCCACGGCATTACCTATATCACCGGCGCGGTCAAACTCCTGTTCGGCGCGATTCCGGGACTGGAAAAATCCAAAATGCATCTGCGCTGTTCCACGCCCGAAGCGTTTTCGGAATTTCTGCTCGATTTATACGGGGCCATGAATTACGGGTTTTCGACCCCAAAACCCATCATTCACCTGATGGACGCGATTGCCGTTCAGGAAGGCGAAGGCCCTGGCCCTGCGGGAATTCCCCGGCGGCTCAATGCGGTGCTGGCTGGCGAGAACGGCATCGCCGTGGATTATGTGGCCGCCATGATCGCGGGTCTGGACGTGAACAAGGCCCTGACCGTGGTCAATGGATTTGCGAGAGACTATGGCGTGGCGTCGCCGGATGAAATATCGGTTCTGGGAGAGACGGTTGAGGCCATGCGGGTTAATGATTTCGTTCCTGCCACGGGAGGTTCTATTTTTTCCAATATGTTCCGGTGGCCTTTCAATACGCCATTTGTGAAAAATCTGCTTCTTGACAGGCCTGTTCCCAGGGAAGACCGGTGCACGCTCTGCTATCAATGCCGGAAAATTTGCGCATCCGGGGCCATCAGCGAATCCAGCGGCCGGATAAAAACGCCGGTTTATGATTATAACCGCTGCATCCGGTGTTTCTGCTGCCTGGAAATATGTCCGGAAGCAGCTATTGAGAAACAGAAAGGCCGCCTCCAGTGGATACTGGGGGGATAATAGGAATATTCATTATCAAACAGGAGAATGGTTTTAATCCATGAATGAAAATGACGTAATGTGCAGTTATTGCCGTAAAAAAGGATGCTTTAATGGGGATGTCAGTCAGGCCCCGGATTTTTGCCCGACAGTTCATTGCGCTGAAGCATTGAACAGAGCCAAGGAAACCCTGAAACAGCCGGATAATCTGAAAATGGCCCAGGATGTGGCCCGGACATGGAAAGACTACGGCAAATTGACCCGAGTTGAGGAAACCATTCTTTATGCCAGGCTCCAGGGTCATCAAAAGCTGGGTCTGGCGTTTTGCGTGGGCCTTTCGGAGGAAGCGGAAAAATTTACCAACCTTCTCATTAACGAAGGGTTTGAGGTGGTTTCAGCCTGTTGCATGTGTGGGGCTTTGAGCGCGGATGATGTGGATCTGCCGGAAAACGACCGGATTGTTCCGGGATTTCGCCAGCCCATGTGCAACCCCATCGGCCAGGCCGCCATTCTGGACGCGGCGGGTTGCGATTTGCATATCATTCTGGGGCTGTGCGTTGGAGATGACACGCTTTTCATCAAACATGCCAAGGCCCCGGTAACGGTGCTGGCGGTCAAGGACCGGGTGCTGGCCCACAATCCGCTGGGCGCGCTGTATACGGCGAAACATATTTATACCCGGATCAACACCCGGCCGCCGAAAAATAATGCCAAATGATGCACCCGAAAATAGCAATCGCCTATTTTATCACGTCCCACGGGTTTGGCCATGCGGCCCGGGCTTCGGCGGTCATGAACGCTATCGGTTCCAAGTGGCCTTTTGTCCATTTTGAAATTTTTACGCAAACCCCCGAATGGTTTTTTAAAGATTCCCTTCGCGTTTCTTATGTGTATCATTTGGAAATGACGGATGTGGGACTTGTGCAAACCTCGCCGTTTTGTTTTGACGAGTCCAAATCCCTGGACGCCCTGGACGCCTTTCTGCCGTTTGATGAGCGACGGTTGGCCATGCTTGCGGATGCTGTGAACCGGTCGAATTGTCTGTTGGCGGTTTGCGATATCTCGCCTCTGGGCATCGCGGTGGCGAAAAAAGCCGGTATTTCCTCGGTTCTGGTGGAAAATTTCACCTGGGACTGGATTTATGCTTCTTATCTGCCGTCAAACCGCCGGTTTGGGAAACATATAACGTATCTGGAAAATATTTTCGCCAGCGCCGATATCCGCATACAGGCTGATCCTGTATGCTTTGCCGATCGCACGGCCCTGTGCGCGCCTCCAGTTTCGCGATTTCCCCGGGCCGCCTCTGAACAGACGCGGTCCCGGCTCGGCCGGCAATTATCCGACCGGATAGTGCTGATTACCATGGGCGGCATCCCTGAAAAAGTCTCACTGGTTGAGCAGCTGCAAGCTTGTGGACAGGATGTGTATTTTATCGTGCCCGGCGCGTCTGGCGATTTGCCTTTTGATGGGAGAAAACAGAAAAATATTATTTTGCTCCCTCATCGCTCCGGATTTTACCATCCGGACCTGATTGCCGCAGCGGATGCGGTGGTGGGAAAACTGGGATACAGCACGCTGGCGGAAGTCTATCAGGCAGGCGTTCCCTTTGGCTATATCCCGCGGTCCGATTTCCGGGAATCGGGTATTTTTGAATCCTATATCGAAAAAAACATGAAGGGCGTGCGGATTTCCGAGGCGGATTTTTATTCGGGAAGCTGGCTGTCGCAGCTTCCCGGACTGCTGGCCCTGCCTGAAAGAAATGCGAAACAAGCCAACGGCGCGAATGTGGCGGCGGAATACATCTGCGCCAGGCTGGCTTGTGAAAAAAAGATCATCGAGGTGGTGGACAGGGAAGGGCGCGTGGTGGGCGCGGCGCCTCGGGATTGCGTTCATGGCGACAACCAGTTGCTTCACCGGGTGGTTCATGTGCTTGTTTTTGATGCCAATAATCGGCTCCTGCTCCAGAAACGGTCCCGGAACAAAAAAATTGCGCCGGGCCGGTGGGACACGTCCGTGGGCGGTCATGTGGATTGTGGCGAGACCATCGAAACGGCCATGATGCGGGAAATGGATGAAGAACTGGGCATTTGTCCAGATGCGCCTTGTTTCGCATATCACTATATTCACACAAATAATGTTGAATCGGAACTCGTCTTTACGTACATTTGCCAATTTAATGGCCTGATTCGTTTTAACCCTGAAGAAATTGACGCCGTAAAATTCTGGACAATGGCGGAAATCGAAGCCGCCACGGGCCATGGTGTGCTGAGCGATAATTTTGAAGATGAATTTATGCGATACCGGCGCTGGAAAGAAGGGCTCCGATAAAGCCGTCTTCAGGCTGACCCGCTGAGCCATGATGATAAATTTTATTTTTTGATGGAGTTTTTAGTATGTTGAATTTTTTTCCCGGGCCGCTCCTGGGAACCGTGACATTTTTATTGCTGACGGTTCATACGATTGTCTTTTTTACGATGATGCTGCCTTTTATCCTGTTAAAGGTTTTCATCCCTCATGCGGAAATCCGCTATTACATGACCCGCGTTGTCATGTTTTTAGGCACTGTCTGGATTGACGGCAACAGTTTCATCATCGGCATCACCCGAAAGATCCGGTGGGATGTGCAGGGCCTGAAAGGTTTAAAAATCGACACCTCCTATCTGGTTGTCTGCAACCATCGTTCCTGGGCCGATATTTTGGTGCTTCAGCGCCTTTTCAACCATAACATACCGTTTCTCAAGTTTTTTTTAAAAAAAGAGCTGATGTGGGTGCCGGTCATGGGCGTGGCGTGGTGGGCACTGGATTATCCGTTCATGAAGCGGTATTCCAAGGCGTTTGTGGAAAAACATCCGGAACTGCGGGGCAAGGATATGGAGACAACCCGGAAGTATTGTCAAAAATTCAAACGGTCCCACGTTACCGTGCTGAATTTTCTGGAGGGCACCCGGTTTAATTATCAAAAACATGAAAACCAGAAATCGCCGTATCAGCACCTCCTCCTGCCCAAGGCCGGCGGCATTGCCATTGTGCTTTCCTCCGGAGTTCAACTTCCCTTGATTCGTTTGCGGTCACTTCAATGCGAAA
>DAIEHU010000223.1 GCA_027353395.1 Desulfobacteraceae bacterium | reverse complement strand
TGTTTTCAGCGCCTTTGTCCGGGAGTTCGTTGACAAAGGAGCTGTGCTGGAGCGCCTGCTCCAGAAGCGCGTGGTTGCGGAATGCATACCGGAGATTTTTTTCGAGAATGGATAAATCCAGGTCATTCATGGCTGGACATAGAGTGGAGGCGATGAATGGCTTCAACAAGACGCTCATAGACGGCATAAGGAACGGCCAGGTCTCCGCGTCCGGCACCCAATTTCACATCCGGATTGACGGCCCCGTGGAAATCCGAGCCGCCGGTGACGAGCAAATGGTATTTTGTGGCCAGAGATGAAAATAAACAGACCTGTCCGGAAGTGTGGCCCGGATAAAAAACCTCAATCCCGCCAAGCCCCATGCTTGCCAGTTTGGCGATCAGCGCGTCATATGCCGCATCATCCGGCATTTTCAGCAATCCCGGATGGGCCAAAACGGCGACGCCGCCCGCGGCATCAATCAGCGAAATGGCTTCCCCGGCTTCGATGCGGGGTTTGTCCAGATAGGCGGGGCTGCCTTTTCCCAGATATTGGTCAAAAGCCTCGTTGATGCTTGGGACAAAGCCTTTTTGCACCATCAACCGGGCAATATGTGGCCGACCGATCTGAGCGTTCGGCTCGGATGCCGCGATTACTTCCGCCAGAGACATATCCATTCCCAAGCTTCTCAACCGCTTGATAATTTCCGGATTCCGGTTTTTCCGGGCGGCCTGCTGGGTTTGAAGGGCGCGGTTGAGCCGCGGATGCGCCAGATCAAAACCATACCCCAGAATATGAAAACTTCCGGCAATTCCCGGAAAATCGGCGGCCCCGGCGCTGATTTCAACCCCGGTCAGAAACTGAACCGGACCAAGAATGCGCTTGTTTTGAACAATCGCCTTGGAACCGTCAATCGTATCATGATCGGTCAGGGCGAATGCTTTTAAACCGGCTTTTTGGACAAGCAGAGCAAGGTCAAGGGGAGAAAACGATCCATCGGACGCGGTGGAGTGGACGTGTAAGTCAATAAAATTTCCGGAACTATATTCCAAGCGCTTTCTCTAACGCCTCCTCCTTGGTCTTGCAGTCAATGCACTGGGTGGTGACAGGCCGGGCCTGAAGCCGTTTAATGGATATATCTTCCCCGCATTTTTCACAAATGCCGAAGGTGCCGTTTTCAATGCGATCCAGGGCGTTTCGGACTTTCTTGATGAGCTTATACTCCCTGTCGCGGATTCTGAGCTCAAAATTACGATCCGATTCATAAGTGGCGCGATCGGCGGGGTCGGGAAAATTCCCTTTGGGCGTGTTCATGTCGGAAACGGTGACATCGGCCTGGCTCAGCAAATCTTCCATGAGCTTGGTCAACAGCTCTTTAAAATATTCCAGATCTTTTTTTTTCATATCCGGTAGCCCCCTTTTCGTAATCAGGCATAAAATAAAGCATTTGTGGCACTGTGCATTCCATGGACGCCGAAGTCCGGCTTTTTCAGAGATGGAAGGATTATCACATCTTTTTTCAAATGCAAAGAAAAAACTTTAAACCCATCTTCTCTTAAATTAAAAGAGTTTAGAGAAAAGTCAAGGCGAAGCATACGGTTCAGTTGTCCAAATGGAACAACTTGCGGGCGAAATCCAGATAAAGGGATTTATTTCTGTGGGAGCCTGGATTTTTCAGAAAAAGGGCGGGGTCATGGAGGATTTTTTTGACCATTGCTTCGGTCATTCGTTCTATGGCCAGCCGGTCCTCAAGTGACAAATGATTCAGGGCATGCATGGTTTTGGACATTTCCGCAGCCGCGATCGCGTTCAATTTTTTTCTTAAACAAATGATGGTCGGCACCACATCCAGATGTTCCAGCCATTCGATGAATTTGATGACGGATTCGTCCACAATGCGTTCCGCCTTGACGGATTCGGTCTGCCGGGTTTCAAGGTTTTCATTGATAACCCCCTGAAGATCGTCAATGTCATACACATAAGCGTTGGCGATCCGGTTGATGGCTGGGTCGATGTCCCGCGGGACCGCGATATCAATAAAAAACAGGGGCCGGTTTTTCCGCAGGCGCATGATGGGCTGGACTTGGCTCCGGGTGATGACGAAATCCGGAGATCCGGTGGAACTGATGATGATATCGGCTGTTTTTAATTTTTCAGGAATTTCTTCCAGCCGGATGGCCTGGCCATGAAACCGTTCGGCCAGGGCCACGCCTGCCGCAAATGTCCGGTTGGCCACCAGCAAATTTCCGGCGGACGCATTGCGGATGAGGTGCTCCACCGCCAGTTCCGCCATTTCACCCGCTCCCACCAGCAGCACGGTTTTATTATCCAGGGAATCAAAAATTTTTTTGGCCAGCTCCACGGCCGCATAGCTGATGGAAACCGCATGGCCGCCGATGCCGGTTTCGCTACGGACCCGTTTGGCGGTTGAAAACGCCTTATGCATCAGCCGGTTGATGATGACACCAGTCGTTTTTGCGTTTACCGACACCTTAAACGCATCCTTGACCTGGCCGAGAATCTGGGGCTCCCCGATCATCATGGAATCCAGGCTGGCGGCCACGCGGAACACATGCCGAACCGCCGCATCCCCTGAAAAAACGTATGCAAATGAGTTTAAGCGGTCAGGGGTTATGAATTTTGCTTCACCCATATAGGAAAAAATAGTTTCAACGGCGCGGGATTGATCTTTTACGGCCAGGATGATCTCAACCCGGTTGCAGGTGGAAATGATCATCGCCTCGTCAATAAAAGGCGAATTCCGGAACGCCGCCAGCGCGGTGGCGGTTTCTTCCGGCGAAAAGGCCAGTTTTTCGCGTATTTCCACCGGCGCTGTTTTATGGTTCAAGCCGATAAGGACAATCTGGGGCAGGTCCGATCCATTGGCCTGGGGCGTAAGGGGATCACCATTACCATCTGGTGAATGCGTCATGGTGCCCCTCCAGCAGAAAATTAACGCCCAGAAACGTGAACAGGAGCGCCGCAAACCCGATGATGGCCATGATGGCCGCCCGGCGTCCTCGCCACCCGGCCACCAGCCGTTCATGCAGGAGGGCCGCATAGATCAGCCAGGTGATCATGGACCAGATTTCCTTGTTGTTCCAGCTCCAAAACCTTCCCCAAACTATCTGGGCGTAGATAAATCCTGCGATCAGTCCGATGGTCAGCAGGGCGAATCCGCTGGCGATGAATGCATAACCGGTTCTGTCCAGGAATTCCAGAGACGGCAGCCGTTTTAAAAAAAACCGGTTGGATTTGGTTTTGATGGCATGTTCCTGGATCAGGTACAGCAGACCCGTGCCGCAGGCAAGGGCCATGGATGCTTCAGCGATGAACAGAATGACGATGTGGGCCACCAGCCACAGGCTTCTAAATAACTGGTTCTGCGTGGTTGGGATTTCCGGAACAAAAAATGCGGCGATCATGATCACTGAGGCCAACGGGGCGGCGAAAACGCCCAGCATGTTCAGCCGGAACCGGTATTTCACCAGAAGGTAAACCCCGGTCAGGCACCATGCGGCAAAGGACAGCGTTTGATGGAGGTTTTGGGCCGGAATAACCCCGAGCCGGAATGATTCATAGCCGATCCATGCGGTATGGGCCGCAAATCCGGCCATCAATATGGCAAAGGATAAGCGGTGAAAAATCTCTTTCTGTGCAAACAGAAAATACACATACCCGGCTGAACTCAACAGGTAGAGCAGAATAATGACAAAGTGGAGGAGGGCCAAAACCTGTGATCCTTATCAATCGTTTAAAAGCTCATGGGTTGACGAGTTCATCATAATCATACCCGCTTCCTAAAACCTCAAACAACAACTGGTTGATCTCTTCTTTTTGGCCGTTTTTTATTAATTCCAATAGGTTATTATGAATCAGGCGTTCAAACAGCGGCTTATGCGCTTCCGGCGCGTGGGCGGTGAGCAATAGTCTATTCCGGATGGCGCCCATAAGGTTAAGGAACCGTGCATACTCATCCCCAAAATTTTTTTCAAGGTCTTTTCGCAGTTTTTTGGCGAATGCCGGGCTTTTCCCGGAAGTGGAAACCGCGATAACCAGATCCCCTCTCCGGATAATGGACGGCAGAATAAAATTACAGATGTCCGGAACATCGGCGATATTGCACAGCATGTGCCGGCTTTCCGCATCCGCGTTGATCCGGCGGTTCAGGGCCGCATCATTGGTGGCGCCGATAACCAGGAATTTGCCGTCCAGGTCTGCTGTTTCATAGGGCCGGCAGATGAGGATCACGGCGGATATTGTTTCAAGTTCCCGCAAGGACTGGGAAAATTCCGGACTCACCACAGTGACGATAGCGCCGCATTCCGCAAGGGTTCTGGCTTTGCGCGAGGCGACAGCCCCGCCGCCAACCACCAGGCAGGCCCGGTTTTTGATATCCAGATTTACAGGATAAAAGCTCATGATCTGCTGCTGGGTTCCGGTTTTTTGGGTTTTCGGGCTCGGCTGGACGGCTTTTCAAATTTTTTGATCAGCCATTTCAAGAACTTGCATTCATTGTAGATATCTATTTGGGGTTTCAGCAGCTCAATGGACGCTTCCGCGCGCGCCATGCTTCTATGCCCGCCCGCTGATCCGAATTTGCCGAATTCAGCAGACATCAACGAACCGGCGCTTCTGCCGGAACCATCATTTCGCACCACAACAATGAGCTTGTCGCCATAGATTCCGGAAATCACGCTCCATGAGACCAGATTAAACCGCATGAAAAAATCTGCAATCAATACACAAATATCCGGATTTTCGATTAATCCAAGATAAACAAAAACTTTGTTCTTCTTTAAAACAAAATCATTAATCGCTTTTTTAATGTCGTCTAAAAAATTCAGGCGGAAATCCACCTGTTCAATTTTTCGGGCCAGATGAATATTGGCGTGTTTAAAAAGAAACTGGAAAGCCCGCATGTCTTCACTGATGGCTTTTCTTTCAAAATTCGCGGTATCGGTTTTAATGGCGTAAAACAGGCCGG
>DAIEHU010000222.1 GCA_027353395.1 Desulfobacteraceae bacterium | reverse complement strand
CATAACCCAATTTTTTTAGAAGAGCGTTTAGCTGTTTTTTTTATTTTCCGAGGCGACAACTTGCTTGACAATCACCGATAGCAAAGGTGTTGGTCGAGAAAACGGATGAACTCCCGGCGCAGGGGGGAGGCGGTGCGTTCCTTGTGGGTGGTCAGATAAAAATGGCGCTTGAGGTCAACATTTTTGATGGACAGGGCCTTGAGAGAGCCCGCCGCAAGTTCTTCCGCCACGGCGATGGTAGACAGAATCGAAATTCCGATATGATTTTTAATCCCCTGGATTACCGCCGCAGTGCTGCCCAGCTCCGCGATGATATGCAGGGAGGAAACATCTTTATTCCGGCTGGCGAAGCTTTTTTGAATGGAGCGCAGGGTTCCGGAACCCTGCTCCCGGAGGATAAAAGGCTCGGACATCACCATCTCCAGGCTGACCTGTTTTTTATTGGCCCATGGATGACCGGCAGGAATAATGAGACGCATGTCATCCTCAATCAGCTTTTTCTGGTCAATTTTATGTAAATCGGTTTGTGCGCCCACCAGGGCGAATTCGATCCGGTAATTTAAAATTTCATTGATGATCTGTTCCGTATCGCCGACAATCACCGTGATGTTGACGTCCGGATATTCTTTTGTAAACTGGCCGATAGCGCGGGGGAGAATATAACTACCGGGAATGGTGCTGCCGCCCATGACCAGGCGGCCGCTGATATTGCCTGTAAATTCGGCCATGGCGGTTTCGGTTTCCCCTAACATGGCGGTAAGCTTTCCGGCATAGCCATAGAGCAGTTCGCCGGCCTTGGTGGGCAGTGCCTGTTTCCCCAGCCGGTCGATGAGCTTGCAGCCATAATGGGATTCCAGTTCTTTAATATGGCTGCTGATGGTGGGCTGGGTTAGGTTGACAGCTTTGGATGCGGTTGAAAATCCTTTCATTTCAACAACTTTTTGGAAAACCTTGAGATGCCAGATATCCACTTCCTACCTCCCTGAATGTTCTTCTATTGATATTTTCAATCTAAAATCAACTTTTTATCGAAATTTGCAATTTGAATTATTGAATGCAGGAATATATATTTAGCCAACTTAAACATCAATCATAAAAGCATGGGAGAACTTTCATGAAAACCATTGACGCGCGAAAGCTGGCGTGCCCGGCGCCGGTGCTGGCGGCAAAACAGACTATTGAAAAAGAACATCCGGCAGAGATCCAGATTCTTGTTGACAACGACGCCGCGCGGCAGAACGTCATGCGGTTTCTGGCTTCACGGTCTTACCATGCGGTATTTGAAGCAGATGGCCCTGATTTCCGTATTACCGGAACCGCCGATCAGATTTCCGCGCCCGGTTCCGGAGCGGATGAAACCTTTGATCCAGACGCCAGGAAGATTATGGTCATGGTGGCCACGGATCGCATGGGACATGGTGATGATGTATTGGGCGGAAAACTGATGATCAGTTTTATCAAGACGCTGAAAGAAATGGGTTCTGATCTGTGGCGGCTGGTATTTGTCAATAACGGGGTGAAGCTGACGGCATCAGGCGCGGAAACGCTCACGGATTTAAAGGAAATCGCCCGGAGCGGCGTGACGATCCTGGTGTGCGGCACATGCCTGACGCATTTCAAGCTGATAGACGCCAAACAGGTGGGCGAAACCACCAATATGCTGGATATTGTGATGGCCATGCAGTTGGCGGACAAGGTGATCAACATCTAATGATCTCAGGGATGCGGCGCTTGCCTCCGCTCGCTGGCCAGCTCAGCCACCAGGGCTTTCGATGGTCCATTTTTCGGACGTGGGCGTTAAACTCGCCCATAGGGGTTTGGGGAGGCTGGTTTTTTTGTATTCAGCCATGATATAGTGCAGTTCCTGTTCGGTCACGCCGGACATGATGATGGCGCGCTCCAGAAAACAAGGCTGGTTCTGGCCCGAATCAGGGGTTTTCGCCAGCATCTCCTTGACCAGGGTTTGCCGGTCCGATTCGGCTGAAAATACCAGCGGTATCTGGCCGAAAGTTTTTTTCGCCAGCAGTTTTTTGATTGCCGTCCGCTCCTCTTTTGAAAACCCGCACACCAGCAAACCTCTGGGGCCGTACATCCGTTTTTTCGATTCTCCAACGACTTTGAAACTCATGGCTGCTCCTTTGCATGGGATTTTTTTGCGATGCGCATGTCTCACTGTCATTTTTCTTATTCCATATCTGTTTCTATCAAAAGTCAATTATTTATATTTTCCCATCATTTCAATCAGATATTGGAAGCATGAGATGATTCTCCAAAAGCGGAAGGCTCACAAAGGCATCTGCTTGCAATTTTCAACTTGCAGATTACGGGTGGCCGGGGCAAACTATCAACTCGAAACGGATGGGCATATTCACAGGCAAGATGGGAGGCGCGGATGAATGACAGGCGAATCAGATTTACCGGAATCAATCATCTGGCGTTTGTAACCAAAGATATGGAGATCACCATCCGCTATTGGCGGGACTTGCTGGGGCTGCGACTGATCGCGGGTATTGGCGATCACCGCTACCGGCATTATTTTTTTGAACTTTCCGAAACCGACATGATCGCATTTTTTGAATGGCCGGATGTGGACCCGATCCCGGAAAAAGATCATGGGGTTCCGGTGAAGGGTCCGTTTTGTTTTGATCATGTGTCATTGGGAGTTGCGGACGCGGACATGCTTTGGGCGCTCAAGAACCGGATTGAGGCTGCCGGGTTTTGGATTTCGGAAGTCATGGACCATGGGTTTATTCATTCAGCTTATTCATTTGATCCCAATCATATCCCGGTTGAATTCAGCGCCCAGATGGAAACGGTGGATTTGCGGAAAAATCCCAGAATGCGGGACCGTAATCCGGCCCGGCTCGCCCAGGAAGGAGCGGACCCTGTGCCGAACCGCTGGCCTGAGGTCGTGTCTCCAACGCCCGTCTCCGAAAGAATGGTTTTTCCTGGAGAGGGCCTTGAACTGTCAGAACTATTTAATAATATAGAAGAAATATAAATTTTTACCTTACAGAACCGGGTGAATGACGCAAGGAGGAAATTGAATGAAACTTTTGATCATCGGAGGGGTGGCCGGCGGCGCCACAGCTGCGGCCAGGGCCAGACGGCTGAACGAAGACGCGGAAATCATCCTATTTGAAAGGGGGGAATTTATTTCGTTCGCCAATTGCGGATTGCCGTATTATATCGGAGAGATCATCAAAAAACGGGAAAGCCTGCTAGTGACGACGGTTGAGGCATTTAAGAAGCGATACAACATTGACATCCGCGTATTTACAGAAGTGACGGTCATTGACCGTAAACGCAAGCGGCTGGTGGCGCGTAATTTGCAAACCAATGAAACGTATGAAGAATCCTATGATAAAATCATCCTGTCTCCCGGCGCGGAACCTTTCAAGCCGCCCATCGAAGGGATTGACGCGGATAATATTTTCAATCTTCGCAATATTCCCGATTCCGACCGCATCAAGGCGTTTGTGGATACCCGCAAACCTGAATCCGCGGTGGTGGTGGGCGGCGGGTTCATCGGCCTGGAAATGGCGGAAAATCTGGTTATGCGGGGGATCAAAACCACGATCATTGAAAAGCTGGATCAGGTGATGCCGTCCCTGGATGTTGAAATGGCCTGCTTTTTGTCCGCCCATCTCAAGGAAAAAGGCGTGGTTTGCGTCCTCGGCGAAGGCATAAAGTCGTTTTCCAGAGAAAACGGGAGGCTCTGCGCCCATACGGACAAGGGGCGAACCTTTGATTGCGATTTGGCGATTCTGTCCATCGGCGTCAAACCAGAAAACCGTCTGGCCAGGGATGCGGGGCTTTCTATCAGCCCATAAGGCGGAATCCGGGTCGGGGCCACCATGCAGACGTCCGACCCGGATATTTATGCAGTGGGTGACGCGGTGGAAGTTACGGATTACAGTACCGGTTTTGCGGCCATGACGGCGCTGGCTGGTCCGGCCAATAAGCAAGGCCGGATTGCTGCCGACAACGTTATGGGCCGAAGCAGCATTTTCAGGGGTACTCTCGGTACATCGGTGGTGAAAATTTTTGAGCTGACCGTCGCGACCACCGGGGCCAATGAGCGGTATCTGAAAAATAACAATATCCCCTTTCTCGTCAGCTACACCCATTCCGGATCCCATGCATCCTATTATCCCGGCGCGGAGATGATAGCCATTAAACTCCTGTTCTCGCCCAGCAGCGGCAAAATATTGGGCGCGCAGATGATCGGCAAGCAGGGAGTGGACAAGCGTATTGACGTAATCGCCACCGCCATTCACGGATCCATGACCGTGTATGATCTGGAAGAGCTGGAACTGGCTTATGCGCCGCCGTATTCTTCGGCCAAGGATCCGGTCAATATCGCGGGATTTGTGGCCGCCAATATCCTGAAAGGGGATGTCCGCAACATCAATTGGAATGAACTTCTGGATCTGGATTCCGATGCGGATGTGCTCATCGACCTGAGAAATGCGGATGAACTGAAGCAGGCGGGCGCTATTGCAAATGCGCTGCATATCCCGCTGCCCGAACTTCGCGACCGGTTGACTGAACTTGATCCGGATAAAAATTATATTCTATTTTGCGCCATCGGGCTTCGGGGATATGTCGGGTATCGCATTCTGTCCCAGAGGGGATTTAATGCCCGGAATCTGGCCGGAGGATACAAAACATTGCTGGGCGCGCGGGAAAAAATTATGGCCGAATCCCCAACCACGCCCCTGTGGATGGCGGAATAAAAAGACAGTCACAAGGAGAATCCCAATGACCGAATCCATTTCAGAAAAGCCAGGCTACAGCAGGGCGAAATCTTTGCCATGACCGGCGGAACTCCTGTCTGAAAACACGACGGATGCGATTACCAACAGAGCGACGCTCTTTGGCAATATACCGTGATTGAAGATTTGATGATCTCGTAAAAAGTCCGCAACTCGTCATGCCGGACTTGATCCGGCATCCAGAACTTATTGAATATACTGGA
>DAIEHU010000221.1 GCA_027353395.1 Desulfobacteraceae bacterium | reverse complement strand
AGCTCATGATTCAGTAAATGGAATTTTCCATTTTGCATTCAAGATGACATCAAGGCGGCAAGAAGAAGGCGACACAGGCTTACTGTTTGTAAGTTAGGAGCCGACGACGCAGCCAACACGGATGTCGCTTGAATGCGAATTGGAATTAGAATAGATTTGTGTAAACCGGTTGTGCGGCATTCTTTTTATCGCTTTGGATCAAATCTCCATAAACTGTTTCGATGCGATGGGCCACGAAGCGGATATCAAAATGATTTTGAAATCTTTTTTTGGCCATTTGTCCCATTTTCATGCGGATTTCCGGGTTCCTGCCAAGAAATTGAATCGCCCCGGCCAGTGCTTCGGCATTGGCAGCCGGAACTTGCAGGCCGGTTACCCCCGGAAGGTTCACCTCGGCAACGCCGGATCCCGCAATGCTTGTGGTGACAAGCGGTTTGCCGAAGGACATGGCTTCCAGCAGGACCAGCCCGAATGCTTCGGTCCTTTCGATGGACGGCAGACAGAAAATATCACACTGATAAAACAGATGTATCAATTCATCACGGCTGATTTGGCCTGGGAGAAAGATCCTGTGTTGTAAGCTTCTGGCGATCACCTGGTTCTGGATTTTAGATTTGCCGGGTCCATCGCCCGCGATAATGAAATGCGCATCCGGTGTTTTTTCTGCCGCCTGGATCAGGTATTCAAAGCCTTTATAATAGGCGAACCGTCCTACACCGAGAACCAAAAGCCGGTTGGTGCGTTTTTTGAACGCGGGCGTATCGGATGGTTCTGAAACCGCCATTCGTGATGGATCTAGTCCCAGGGGGATCACCACGCATTTTTTCCGCTGTCGCCGAAGGGCCGGACTGGTGTCCAGATAGGCCCGGGAGGTGCAGATGATGCGATCTGCTTTTTGTATCAGACGGGTCTCACAGGGTTTATAGAGGGGATATAGATAACGCATTTTTCTGTCGAGTGCGGACGAAACCACATCCGCATGCCAGTGCAGGACAAGCGGGCATGTCTTTGGTAAAAAGAGCAGCCAGAAAGCCGATAAATTTGGAAGGTGAGCATGAATGATATCCGGCTGGAACCGGCGGATGATGGTGTGCAGATGGCGCGGAAATCCGGGGCAGACCGGCGCATGCGCCAGTTGGCCGAAGGCGCGGACGCGCAGAACAGTCACCCCGTTGATGGTTTCCTGCCGGCTGCTTTTGGCGAAGCCGGTTTGATGGGATAAAACCGTTACCTGATGTCCCTGTCTGACTTGTGAATTGGCAAGATCAAAAACAAAATTTTCGATGCCTCCCGGCTCGGGAGGGTAGAATTTGGCTATGTGGACTATTTTCAAAATTTGAAGATTCCCCCAAACCGGATTTTTTAAAAATTATCAACATCATATTCGGTAGGTTATGTCAAGCAGTCATCCCTTAGCGCCGTCTTTGTATCAGAAATGTCTGGTGGTCATCCCGGCCTGGAATGAATCCAGGACCATACAGGCTGTTGTGAAATCCATCAAAGAGAAATTTCCCATGGACGTGCTGGTGGTGGATGATGGAAGCTCGGATAATACCGGCGGTCTGGCGGAAAAAGCGGGCGCTGACGCCGTCCGGCTGGCCATGAACATGGGGGCTTGGACCGCCACGCAGACCGGCTTCCGGTACGCACTTGCAAACGGGTATGCCATTGTGGTAACAATGGATGCGGACGGCCAGCATTTTCCTGAAAGCATTCCCCCGCTGATCCGGCATCTCACCCAAAATCAGGCGGATGTGGTCATCGGGGCCAATCCGGAACGGGCCAGCAGAAACAGGCGGATGTCGTGGGCTTTTTTCCGCATGTTGACATCCATTGACTTGCAGGATTTCACTTCCGGCATGAAAGCCTATAACCGCCAGGCCATGAATGTGCTCTTGACCCGCCGCGCCCATCTTTTTGATTACCAGGATCTGGGCGCGCTCCTGCTGCTCCGCCGCGCGAATCTTGCCATCCGCGAAGTGCCGGTTCCCATGCGGAAGAGACTTTACGGGCATTCCAGAATCTTTTTCAACTGGTGGCAGGTGATCCGGTACATGATGTTAAGCACGGTGCTGTGCGTATCCAAATACCGTCATTGAGGGGCATGATGTTCCATTTTCCGTTTCATACTATTTTTACCGCATTTATCGGTATTTGCACCGCATCCGTCATTCTTTATCTGGTTCGCCGGGATAAATTGTCCGTCAATTATTCCCTGTGGTGGGGGCTTCTGGCGGCAGGCCTGATATTTTTTGGACTGGTTCCGGCGGTTACCGATGTTATCGGGAGATTCCTGGGCGTTTATTACCCCCCCATTTTTCTTGTCATCAGCGCCATCTGCCTGATTTTTGTGAAACTTTTGTTTATGGACCTGCACCGGTCCCGGCATGAGCAGCAAATCCGGATATTGACCCAGCGTTTGGCGTTATATGAAAAAAAACAAAAAAACCGGGATGATGAAACCGGGAGGGAAGTCAATCAGGAAAAAAGGGACAGGCAGCCGCCGGAGGTGTTCCCATGAAATCCGGCCATCTTATTTGCGTATGGTTTTTTACATTATTTTTGAGCATGTTGTATACGGAGGCAGAGGCTGTGCGACCGCCCCTAAAACCCCTGAACAGGGAACAGTTGCAAACAATGATTGCTGATGCCGATGTGATCGCCACGGGAACCGTCATGAACGTGCGGCTGTCAAAAACAGTGCAGCCGCCGCTGGAAACGGTGGTGATTCATGTCGACATGGCGCCGGAGCGGATTGTAAAGGGCGGCGGGCTGGCGAAACGTATCGTGATTGAGGAGTCTTATCAGCAATATGCTCAAAATAATGAAAACGCCCCGGACAGCCGCCAGGTGGATGGAAAAACCGTGACAGCCCATATTGCCGGTCCGGGCCCGCAAGTGGGAAGATACCGGGAGGGGGAGCGGATGCTGGTGTTCCTGAAACGCATGGGTGGGGTCAACCAGTACCGTCCGTTGGGGTCTGGAAATTATGACGCGTATCTTGGCGTGTTTCAGATAACCGGTGAAGGTGTTACGCCCGGCAAATACCGGTTTGATGAGGTATTGGCCGGATATGCGAGATCCGAAGCCGGTTTTTTAAATTTTATCATTTCAATTGAAGGAGAACACCGATGAGGATGAAACGGAGCTGGGGCTATTGCCTCTTACTATCCATTTTACTGTTGTGCGTTTTTCAGACCGCTTCCGTTGCGGTTGCCAGCGGATTAAACCGGTATGGCGTCGAGTCCGACAACCCATATGTCGTCAGGCGGTTTGTCCAGGATGGAAAACAGATTGACGAGGTCATTGTTCCGGGGCGTCCGCCCGAATTCTACCGGGCGCCTCAGGCCATTATTCCGGACTTCAATTCAGCCGCCGGGCTCAATACATTATCCAATGTTCCGGCTTTTAACTGGAGCTATGGGTGTTCCGCGACATCTGCGGCCATGATGTTCGGGTACTATGATAATACCGGATACCCCAATATTTATACCGGACAGACGAACCAAGGGGTTTGCCCAATGACCAATGAGGTATGGGGCGCAGGGATAGGAGGGTCGAATGGCGAGTGCCCGTTAAGCGCGACCCATTTTGGAATTGACGGCCGGTTGATCAAAGGACATGTGGATGATTATTGGATTACGTATGGAAGCACGGCCCCGGACCCGTTTATCGGACAATGGCCGGAGCACGTCCAGGGAGAATGCACGGGCGATTTCATGGGCACCAATCAGTCGCGATTCGGGAATTCCGATGGCTCCACCACGTTTTATAATTATACGGACGGAACCCCGCTTTATGATTATATACCAGCGGATACTTCCGTGCGGGACGGATGCCACGGCATGAAGCTTTTCTTTGAGTCCAGGGGATACACCGTAATAAGCAATTATTCTCAATATATTTACGGATACAATGGCAATACCCAGGGGTTCACGTTTACACAATACAAGCAGGAAATCGATGCCGGGCGGCCGGTGCTGATTCAGGTGGACGGGCATACCATGCTGGGGTACGGCTACGATGATTCGAGTTCAACGGTATATCTGCATGATACCTGGGATTACGTGTCTCACACAATGATTTGGGGGGGGAAATATGCCGGGATGCAACATTATGCCGTGACGGTTTTTGTCCCTTCGCCGGCCCCGTCAAATCCTGTATTGTTTGTGACGCCATCCAGCCAGAATGTGGCAAAAGGGGCGGGCGAAGCCGTTTTCAGCGTTTACAACATCGGACCCGGAACCATGCCCTGGACAGCCGAGGTGATATCCGGCGGCGATTGGCTCCAGATCACATCCGGCGACAGCGGAACTGACTCGGGAACCATTGTCTGCGCGTTTGATGAAAATACAGCTACAATAGCGCGAACCGGAACGATTCGCGTGACGGCGACGGGGGCAACCGGGAGCCCAAAGGATGTGACCGTGATCCAGGCAAAAAGTCCGGCGCTGATGGGCTTGAGCATCAGCGGCCCTGCGTCCGTAAAAGAAAACGGCACGGCGGCGTATACGGCGACGGCGATATGGAACGATGGCACAAAAACAACAGTGAATCCAATCTGGAGTGAGAACACCGTCTATTCAACAATAAATACGGACGGGGAGATGACAACCTCTGAAGTGACGAGGAACCAGAAGGTCAGGATTACAGCGAGCTACACAGCCGGGGGTATAACAAAAAGTGCGGTAAAGTCCGTAACCATAATCAATTTCGCATTAACGGGCTTGATTATCAACGGTCCTGCGTCCGTAAAAGAAAACAGCACGACGGGGTATACGGCAACGGGTATATGGAACAATGGCACGACAAAAACAGTGAATCCGATCTGGAGTGAGAACTCAGCCTTATCAACAATAAATACGGACGGGGAGCTGGCAACCCTTGAAGTAACCAGGAACCAGACGGTCAGGATTACAGCGAGATACACAGACGGAGGCATAACAAAAAGTGCGACAAAGTCCGTGACGATAGTTAATGGCCTT
>DAIEHU010000220.1 GCA_027353395.1 Desulfobacteraceae bacterium | reverse complement strand
TCAGGACCTCGCGCTGCGGCGCATCCTGAATCAGTACAGCGACGCTGGTCCGTGGGGCCACCTCTTCGACGGCGAGCCGCAAAACAATCGCGATTCGCAGGTGCGCGTTTACGAAACGCGCGGGCTGATGGCGCTGCTGGGCTCCGGGTTTGACCCCGGCGTCACCAATGTGTTCTGCGCCTATGCTGAAAAACACCATTTTGACGAAATCGAAGAGATCGACATCATCGACTGCAATACGGGCGATCACGGCCAGCCGTTCGCCACGAACTTTAACCCGGAAATCAATATCCGGGAAGTCACGGCCAAAGGCCGGTATTTTGACGAAGGCCGATGGATGGAAACCGGCCCCCTGTCGGTGGCAAAGGAGTTTGATTTTCCCGAAGGCATCGGTCCCAAAAAAATCTATCTCATGTATCATGAAGAGCTTGAATCCATCGTCAAATTTATTCCAGGCGTGAAAAAAGCCCGGTTCTGGATGACCTTTTCGGACAATTACCTCAAGCATCTGGAAGTGCTGGAAAATGTGGGCATGACCCGGATTGACCCGGTGATTTTCAACGGACAGCCCATCATTCCCCTGAAATTTTTAAAAGCCCTGCTCCCGGACCCCATGACCCTGGGGCCCCTGACCAAGGGCCGCACTTGCATCGGTTGCCTCATAAAAGGGAAAAAGAACGGACGGGACAAGACCTATTATATATACAATATCTGCGACCATCAGGCTTGCTATAAGGAAGTCGGCTCCCAGGCCATTTCATACACCACGGGGGTTCCCGCCATGATCGGGGCCATGATGATGCTGACCGGGACATGGCGCGGACAGGGGGTTTTCAATATGGAGCAGTTTGACCCGGACCCTTTTATGGAGAAATTAAACCTTCACGGCCTGCCATGGACCGAAACCTTTCTTTAGCCGCTGGAAAGACGCTGGATCTGAACCGGATTTCCACCCCCTGTTATGTGCTGGATCTGGCCGCTTTAAAAAAAAACCTGAAAATCCTGCAATGCGTCCAGGACCGCGCCGGATGCCATATTCTTCTGGCCCTCAAGGGGTTTGCCATGTTCTCCGTGTTTCCCCTGATCCGGCGGACCTTAAAGGGGGTTTGCGCCAGCTCTCCCCATGAAGCGCGCCTGGGCCGGGAGGAATTCGGCGGCAAGGTTCATGCCTTTGCCGCAGCCTACAGTGATCAGGACATGGGCCAGCTCACTCAGCTTTGCGATGCCATTGTGTTTAATTCCTTCAATCAGTGGCGGCGGTTTGCGCCCACCATTAACAAAGCGGAACGGAATATCCAGTGCGGCATCCGCATCAACCCGGCCCATTCGGAAGTGGATGTTCCCATCTACGACCCCTGTGCGCCCCGGTCCCGGCTGGGGGTGACGGCGGAACGGTTTTCCGAAGAGGCAAAAACGGACAGCGGATTTTTGGACGGCATCACGGGCCTGCATTTTCATACCCTGTGCGAAAAAAACGCCGACGCCCTGGAACGGACGTTGAAGGTGGTTGAAGAAAAATTCGGAGATTATATCCGGCGGATGGCCTGGGTCAATTTTGGCGGGGGCCATCACATCACCAGACCGGATTACGACGTGGCTCTCTTGTGCCGATTGATCAATGAATTCAAGGCAAAATACCATGTGGAAGTTTATCTCGAACCCGGCGAGGCCGTGGCCCTGAACGCGGGGATTCTTGCCGCGACAGTGCTGGATATCGTGGATAACGGCGGCGAGATCGCCATTCTGGACACGTCGGCAGCCACCCACATGCCGGATGTGCTGGAAATACCCTACCGGCCTGGAATCATCGGGGCCGGGCTGCCGGGTGAAAAACCCCACACCTATCGGCTGGCCGGTCTGTCGTGTCTGGCCGGGGATATTATCGGGGATTATTCTTTTGACCAGCCGCTGACCGTCGGCGACCGGCTGGCGTTTCAGGACATGGCGATCTATTCCATGGTCAAGACCAACACATTCAACGGCATCGGGCTCCCGGCCATCG
The DNA here is from genome assembly GCA_027353395.1 of Desulfobacteraceae bacterium. Lineage (GTDB taxonomy): Bacteria > Desulfobacterota > Desulfobacteria > Desulfobacterales > Desulfosalsimonadaceae > SURF-3. Next base: position 2,995 of record DAIEHU010000220.1, on the reverse strand, counting down.
CCACCTTTGATCAGGAAACCGGCGCGTTTAACGTTATCCGGGAATTCGGATACCAGGATTATAAAAACCGGTTGTCGTAAGCCTGTTGAAAGCCGCTGGCCGCATCCAGAAAAAATCAACCACGGAGCGCACCGAAATCACAGAGAAAAAATACCTAAGAAAGCGCCGAAAAATTAATATATCTGAATAGCGGCCAAAAAATTATTCGCGCAGAGACGCAAAGGCGCAGAGGATAATGCCCCCGAAGGATACTCCCCTCTGCGCCCCGGCATCTCTGCGGGAGAAATAGAAAAAAAGAATGCTCCCCGTAAACAGGCATCTTTGTTCTTCGGAAATCCCTGATGGGAATGACGGATTTCTTTTGCTGCTTTCCTTTGCCCGTCAAAGAAAAGCAGAGATAAAAGCGTATGGCCCATGATGAATATTTTATCTCGGAACAATAACCCATTTATCTGATGATATGAAGGGAGGAATAGGCATGGCAACAAAATCAGATTCCATTTATCAGTTGAAAATAACCCTTAAGGATTCGAAACCGCCCATCTGGCGGCGGGTGCTGGTCCCCGGCAGTTTCAGTCTGGGCAAACTGCACCAGGTCATTCAGATCGCCATGGGCTGGACGGATTCCCATCTCCATATGTTCGACATTGATCGGACTTTTTACGGCGTTCCTTCTCCCGAGGACTGGGAGCCGGTGAAAAACGAGACGCGCTTCAGGATTGACAAGGTCGCGCCGCCGGAAAAAGGCAAGTTTATATATGAATATGATTTTGGTGATTCCTGGATACACACGGTGACGGTTGAAAAAATTGTGCCGCCCGCGCCGGACGGGAAGTACCCGCAATGCATCAAGGGCAAGGGGGCCTGTCCGCCCGAAGATGTCGGGGGCGTATGGGGATATGAGGAATTCCTTGAAGCCGTGGGAGACCCGGAACACGAAGAACACGAATCCATGCTGGAATGGGCCGGCGGGGAATTTGATCCGGAAGCATTGGACCTGGAGGAGATCAATGAAGAATTGCGGCGGGTGAAGTAGAAATCATCCCTCAAAATAAGAATTCCTGATGCATCATGCCGCATCAGGAATTCTTATTTTAAAGCGGGGAAGCTGTGCGCGTTAAGCCCAAAGCACAGCATAAACCTCTAAAACCGGCGATTTTTGTTCGCACGCATTTACGCATACAAGTCCTTGGCCGCATACCCAAGCCCCAGTTCCTCCAGCTTTTCCTTTGCGGGTTTTCCCGTGTCCCAGTCCCACTGGCTGACCTCGTAAAACTCCCTGAGCATCATGTCCATGTCCGGTTCGATCCCGGCGGTGCCGCCTTCAGTGAGAGCCTTGCGGGTGATGTCCGGGATATGGTCGTCTTTCCGGGTGACCCCCAGCCGGTTGTTGATGGCGCGTTTCAAGTTTAATGACCGTTCCCCGAAAGTCAGCAGGTCCATGGTCTTGAACTTATTTCCCGTGATTTCCGACAGTATCCGGGCAATGATCGGGGCCGGAAGCGGTGAAAACTGACAGAGGGTAAAGCTGTTGTAAAGCTCGCAAAAACTCAGCATTTTAGCCGTCAGCGCCCCTTTCTGCGCGGGATTGTTTTTATCGGTGAAGGTGATGCCAAGCGCCAGCCCCACCTCGTTTCCCGGCGCATCCAGGGAATAGAACGCGCCTTTCAGATGGCATGCGCCCCTGGGCCCCACAGCATACGCCAGCGCCGCGCCCTGGTAGGCCCTCGGGTCATGCATGGGAAATTCCAGGCCCTTCACATGGGCCGCTTCTTCCGGGTCCGCTCCAAGTTCAAGGGCCATCTGTTTGACGCCTTTGGACAGGATTTTTCCGATGCCTTCCTGGTGGATGATCATTTCCACCAGCTTCAGAATCGTCTCAGCGTCGCCCCATTTAATGGCCATGCCGGCTTTTTCCTCGGTGAGAATGCCTTTTTCAAACAAATGCATGGCAAAGGCGATGGAGACGCCCGCGGATATGGTGTCAATGCCGTGGGCGTTGCACAAGTGGTTCGCCATGACGATTGAGTCCATGTCGAAATTCATGCACAGCGGGCCGAAGGCGCCCACGGTTTCATATTCCGGGCCGTCCACCTGCTTGATGTCTTTTGTAAAATCCTTGATGATCCGGCCGCAACCAATGGGACACCCTGCACAGGCGTAATTTCCCATGCGGTAGCGGTTGCGGAACGCGGGGCCGTGGATTTCCGCCGCCGGGAACACGCTTTTGGTGAAATACTTGGCGGGCGCGTCTCCGAGCCGCATGGCCAGATCCATATAAAAATTGGTGCCGTACAGTTTATACGCCTGGGTATAGGCGTTGCTTTGAATGCTGTCCCTGGCTTCAAGAATGGTTTGTTTCAGCCTATTGGGATCAGAGATGCGGGCCTTCTTATTGCCGGACACCACCAGGGCCTTGAGATTTTTGGAACCCATGAGCGCGCCCATGCCGCAGCGCCCGGCGGCCCGGCCTTCGTCATTAACAATATTGGAATAATGAATCAGACGTTCGCCGCCCTCGCCGATACAGGCGATGGAAGCTTTATCGTCGACCTCCGCCTTGATTTTTTCCTGGGTTTCGTAAATATCCCCCGTCCCCCAGAGATGGGATGCGTTCCGGATTTCGGCGGACCCGTCTGTCACATAGACATACACCGGTTTTTCCGCCTTTCCGGTGATGAGGATGCCGTCAAGGCCCGTGCCCTTGAGGCGCATGGGGAATTTTCCGCCGGTGGTGGCTTCACCCCACAGGCCGGTTCCCGGCGATATGCCGCAAATGGCGGCCCGGCTGACCATGGGAACATTCGAGCCGGTGAAGGGACCGGTGGCGAAAACAATGGGGTTTTCCGGTGCCAGGGGGTCCATGCCCGGCTTGACATAGTCATAAATAAGTCTGGCCGCCAGTGTTGAACCGCCGACGTATGTTTTCAGGTCATCGTCTTTAATTGAAAGCACATCGGTCTGGCCGCTCTCTAGATCAATTTTCAGGAATTTT